>JAFDIG010000243.1 GCA_019308145.1 Deltaproteobacteria bacterium
ATTTTTTTTGTCAAATATGGCTATAGAAAACATCCCTGAAAGTTTTTTTAAAAAATCTATTCCCATCTCTTCATAGAGATGAACAATTACTTCTGTATCACTTTTTGTCTGAAAAATATGTCCATTTTTGATTAATTCCTCTCTTAGAGAAGGAAAATTGTATATCTCACCGTTTAATATAGTTAGGATAGATTTATCCTCATTAAATATTGGTTGTTTCCCTGTAACAAGATCAATAATAGAAAGCCTTCTATGCCCTATACCAACTTTAAACCCATCTATATTTTCTATATAGAAACCATCATCATCAGGGCCTCTATGTGATAAGGTGTTGGCCATTTTTTTTAATAAGGGAAGGGATATCTCTTTTTTATTATCCCAACATATTATTCCACAAATTCCGCACATTTATTTCCTAACCTCTGATAAATTTCTATCATCTTTTTTGCTGTTTCATCCCAAGAAAGACCTAATTTCTCTATTTTAACTCTGGCAGCTTTTCCCATTGATTTCCTTAATCTCTCATCTTTGAGTAATCTTTTTATTGCTTCTAAAAAGGCTTTACTATTCTTTGGTGAAACCAAGATGCCTGTAATATTATCATCAATAAGTTCAGGAATGCCACCAACTCTTGTTGCAACAACTGGCTTAGCTCTGCTCATTGCCTCAAGAATAATGTTTGGTCTCCCTTCTGAAAAGCTTGGAAGAACGATTATATCAGAGAGATCTATCCACGAGATAACTTCTTTATGCTCTTTATGACCGACTAAAATTATCTTATTTTCTATTCCTATCTTTTGAGCTTTTTGCTCTATTAATTCTTCAAGTTCTCCTTTTCCTAAAAAGATAAAAGAACTTTTTTGATTTTTAATCTCTTTATCTTCTATAATTGAAAGAAGAATCTCTACACCTTTTGATTTTATAAGTCTTCCAACAAAAAGTATAATAGGAATTTTTAAGGGAAGAGAAAATTTTTTTCTTAAGGTTTCTTTTTCTTTTTCTGAAACCAATGGTTCAATATCAACACCATTGGGAACCAATAGAACTTTTTCTTTTGGGATTCCTAAAGATAGAACCTCTTTTTTCAACTCATCACTTACAGTTGTTATCATATCCGCTTTTTTAAGGAAAAATTTAAAGATGTAGCGAAATAAAGAGATTTTGGAAAAAGCCATATCAGTGCCTCGTAGTGTAACTAAAACTGGTTTTTTATGAAAAATACGGCTTAAGATTGCAATAATACCAGAGATTATCCAATTTGCATGTAATAGATCAGATCTTTTAGCAAAGTGAGTGGCTGCTATAAAGAATGATGTCATAAAAAAAGGTAAAAGAAGTATAAGAAAAGGGTTAGATTTTATATTTTCAACTATTCCATTACCATAGGCAAGTTTTTGCCACTTTCTTATAAAGAAATAGTCAAAATAATGGACAAAAATTTCATTTTTTTTATTTTTTCTCTTTTTATCATCTGCAGGAGCTAACACTTCTACATGATGATATTTTGCTATCTCCTTACAAAGTCTATAAACAAAGATGCCAGATGAATCTGTTTTATATCTGGGATATGATGTAGAAAGAACTCCTATTTTCACTTCAATTCCTTGTTGTACTCCATATCAAACCACATAGCAAAAAGAAGCATCTGGAGTCCAGCAACGGTGATGAAGCCATCGAAAAATAGAGCTGCTTGGGTAGAGAATGTTTTACAAAAATTTATTATATCAGGATGAGATGTAATATGATAGACAAAAATACGGCTAAAAATAATAAAAGCCCCCCACAACACCCCAAAAGGAAAAAGGAACAAACCAAAGAAGTAAAAGAAAACCAATGGATGAAAATCTCTTATAATATATTTTTGCGTAATTCTCCAAAAAAAACCTTTTAAAAGGAGCCAAGAGATAGTTGGGATAATTTTATAGATCTTCATCGAGGATTTTTCACCAACATTGTATATAGGAGTTACTGGTATATCCTTTACCTTGAAGTTATAAACATTTAATTTTACAAGCAGATGGTTTGGATAACCATATCGTGGATAAAGACGTTCTAATCTTAGAGTTTTTAAGGCTTTTTTTGATATTGCAGTGAAACCTGCCTGAGAGTCGGCTATATGCCAATACCCAGATGCTATTTTTGTTAAAAGCGATAAAAAGGCATTACCAATATATCTAAGTTTAGGAATCATCTTCCATGCTTCACCACTAAAAAGGCGGTTCCCTTTCGTATAATCACACTCCTCAATCGCTATAGGATTTATAATATCTTTTAACTCTTCTGGGTTCATCTGACCATCGCCTGCCATAACAGCAACAATATCAAGATCAAGAGCTAATGCTTTATTATAACCAGTAATAATAGATGCTCCTACTCCTTTGTTTGTAGTATGTTTAATAACTATTAATCTATTATTTTCTTTTTCTTTTAGCTCTTCAAGGATCTTAAAGGTATTATCATTACTTGCATCATCTACTGCTATTATATAATCAACATAAGAAGGCATATTATCTATTACCTTTGATATAAGTTTCTCTTCATTATAAGCGGGGACAACAACACCTATTTTCTTGCCTTTAAACATGGATGACCTATTTCTTATCTATTTTGATTAAATGATTTTATTATTTAAAAAGCTCTTTGAGCCTATTTAACCCTGGTTTTTTTATCTCTTTTTCATGTCTTTTAAACTCATCTTGAATCTTCCTAAGTTTCCTAAGAAATTCATTAGTTATATTCCTTGATGTTTCCATATTGCTTATAACATGAGGGGTGAGCATCAAAACAAGCTCTTTTTTTGTTATAGTATCAGACCAGTATCCAAATAGAAAACCTAACAAAGGGATCGAATTTAAAAAAGGAACGCCTGACTGATCGGGATTTTTCTTTTGAGTCTTCTATAAGTCCACCTATAACAAGGGTTTGTCCATTAAGTACAGATAATGTGGTGGATGCTTTCTTTTTCTTGAAAGCAGGAACATTTTGCAAGTTACCTAAAGTGGTATAACTAACCTTGCTGTCTTCTATACTTAAATCCAGAGTTACAAGCCCTTTTTCATTAATATGGGGAGTGACAGTAAGGATAATTCCTGTATCTCTGTATTCAATTGTACCTTCTATAACTCCAGTTGAAGCCCCTTCTTGTGTTGATGTATATGTATTCGTAAGTGTAGGTTGTTCTATACTCACGGTTATCTTTGCTTCTTTGTTGTCAGAAGCAAGTATATGAGGAGAGGATATTACATTTACATTTCCCTTAGCAGCTGATGCGTGTATGGCAGCTGCAAGTTTTCCTGCCTCTGCAATAGCGTATCTAAGCCCAGAGGTTATAGGTGATGTTAACATCCCTGTTGTTTCATCCATACTGGATGCTGTTCCGCCCATCCCTATAGTGTATGTCATATTTTTAAAACGATCAGTAAAAGTAGACCATTCAAGGCCCATCTTTGTTTCATCATCTAATGTTATTTCTGCTAACATAACCTCGATAAGTACTTGTTTTGGATAGATATCTAATTTCTTTATTGTTTTTAGAATGGTTTTAAAATCCCTTCTTGTAGAACGAACCAATATTGCATTTGTTACAGGGTCAGCTACAATAGTTACAGGGGACTCAAGTTTGCCAGTCAAACTTTTTGCTTTTTTTGTAGAAGTAGTTTTAGAGATGGTACTCTTTTTTGTTGGCGGAGTGCTTTTCCTTTTTGTTGGTGAAGTTGGTGTTAAAGGTTTTGAGGGATGAAGATATCGTTTTACTGTGGGCAGTTTTTCCTTTGCTTTAGCTCCTTTTAGATCAACAAATATCTCTTTTAACACCTTTACAATATCCTCTGCTTTTCCATTCTGCACATAATAAACGTGGACCTCGACTGTTCCTTCTCCAACAGCGGTATCAATTGCCTTTATCCATTTTTCTATTGAGGGAATCATCTCAGGGAAAGTTGTAAGCATCAAAAGAGAATTTGAATACTCGATAGGAATAAAATATATACCAGAAAAACCTCTTCCTCTTTGTGGAGGATTAAAAGGTCCAAAGATCTCTTCAAGCTTTTTAGCAACTTCCACTACATCTATATGTTGAATAGAATAAAGTCTCATATGAACTTTTGAGAAGATATTTACATCTAAAAGGTCTATAATTGATATTAGTTTTTTTAGGTTTGACGCATAATCAGAAATTATTAAGGAATTTGCACCTGGCACGTCAGCAATTTTCCCACCTTTAGAAAGATATGGAATAATAACACGTTTTACTTGATCAGGGGCGATATATTTTAAGGGGATTATTTGAACCATATAAGGATCTGTTGGTCGTATTGGTGGTTTCTTACCAAAGGTTACAGGGGAAGGCCCCTTTAATGCAACTTTTAAAGGCATTATATGATAAATAGATCCTTCTTTTTCAACAGAAAAACCATTTATTCTCATCAAAGTGGTAAAAATAGGGAAGAGGTCCTTATCCTCTACTTCACCTTTTGTATGTAAACTTACTTTTCCGGCAACATTAGGATCTAATATATAACTAAAATTTAAAAGATTAGCAAAAGTCTCTATAACTTCCTTTATATCTGCGTTATCAAAGTTAAGCTCTACCCTTTTTTTACCTTCTTTTTTCCCTGTTATTCCAGGATAGACTTCAGGTTTTGTTTGTTTTTTTACCTTTTTTTTCTCTAAAGGAGAATGTTTTAAAAGGATAAAGGGCTTTTTCTTTTGCTTTTTTGAGGTAATAGGTGTGGAAGTGAATTCACTCTTTTTTTCTTTTTCTATCTTTTCTTTTTTTACCACTTGCTTTGTTTGAGTTATATTTTTAGGGACAGCTGATTTTTTATTTAATGAAGCACATCCACTCCATGCTATTAAAAGTAAAAAGGTAAAAAATAAAAGAACTACTCTTTTCATATGATATTCTCCTTCAACGATTTTTTGGTTTTTCAAGCATCAAGAATCTTCTTTCAAACCTCTTTCTAATTGCTTCTGCCTTTTCTGGCGGCAAATGTCTTAACCGTTCTTCTAATATCCTTCTTTGCTTTTCTATATCTATCCTCTTTCTTTTAACTCTTCTTTGTGGATAAGGAGCTCTTTTTGTTTTTCTCGTTCCTTTTATTTCTATTCTTTCTTTACGGGCTATCGGGGATGGTTTCGGCTTTCTTACATATTTTACTGGAGGTTTAGACGGAGGAATACTTTTTCTAACTATTTTTAACTTAACGCTGCCACTCCTACTAATAAGTAATATTTCGCCATCTATGATCTTTTTAATCTTATATTTTTCTATTAAATCTCCCTCTTTATAAGTCTTAATATCTACAAGACCTTTTTTATTATCTTTTAATTTGATTATAGCGACACGGTAATTACCTCTAAGAAAAGTGCCAACTAATTCAAGTTTCTTTTTTAATTCAGAGCTACTGGTTACTCTTCTATCCTTTGTTTCGATTTCACCTTTTCTTTCAGGGGAGAAAAGATTTTTTTCTATGATAACATCATAATTAGTTCCAAATTTTTTAGGTGCTGGAAGAAGTCGTTTTTTAACCTTTTGTTTTAAAACAGGTAAATGAGGAGAATTAAGTTTACTTTCAGAAGGTAGTGAAAGCCACTCGTGATAGAGTTTTATGCCTAAAAAAGTTATAATTATCACTAATATAATATTAATAACAAATTCTTTTTTCATTTTTTCCCTTTTGCCATGAATCCAACAACAACGACTCTAGTCCATATATTTAAATTTTCCTGTCTTCTTCTTATTCTTCTTGCCTTTATAGTGATTTTTTCTATCAATAGTTTATATCTAAAATTTTCAATATTGAATAAAAAATTTTTAAGGGAATTTATATTGCATCTAAAATTCATTTCTACAGGAATGATTATGATGCCTGATTTTTCTTTTTCAGGTAACACTTTTGTCGAATTTATAGTTATCTGATTATCTTTTGCTATCTTTTTCATTATATCTTGAATGTTTGCAGCTACAATAGAAGGAGCAGAGGAGGGGAAAAAGGCTTTTTCCCTTTGATCAATCTTTCTTTTAATTTCCATTTTTTCTTTTTCAATCTTTTCGTACCGAGTTAAAAGATCATTATATTTTTCTATTAATCTTTTATAATCTGCTATATTTTGGTTTAATCTCTTTTTATATCCAATGATAGGGGAGACAATGGCAAAATATAATAATAATATTACTAAAATAGTTATACTTATCCAGATTAATCTTTTCTTTTTATCAGGATTAGTTAAATAGTTCTTAAATCTGTCTATTTGCATATTACTCATTCTAATTCACCTTTTATAGAAAATCTCTCTTTTGAATCCCCACGTCCACGTATTATAGATGAAGTAAATTTTACATTCTTAAACAATGGAGATTTTTCCAATATGGAAATAAGATCTGCTGCTGAATCGGCTCTGCCGGATATTGTAATTTGATTTTTATTAAAATCCAAGCTTTCTATATAAGCGGTTTCAGGAATTAACACTGTAAGTTCCTTTAAAATATTTAAAAAAGAGAGATCCCATCTTATTATTTTATCAATCATCTCGATCTTCTTTTT
>JAFDIG010000244.1 GCA_019308145.1 Deltaproteobacteria bacterium
TGAGTTAAAAGAAATATTACAGATGCAAAGGTTATTATCCTTTCAATAATATTCATGGATTTAAAGAAATAACCCTCAATAGCAACTCCCATGAAGAATATAATTATAACAGCCAAAATCAGGTTGAATACTATATTTAAAAAAGAAGCCCCTGGGGCTAATACCAGAGCAGGATGATAGACAAAGAGATACGGAACAATAAATCCACCAAAGGCTAATCTGACACCAAACAAAGCTGTACTTATTGGAGATGCACCAGCTAAAGCAGCCGCAGTGTATGCCCCTACTGAAACAGGTGGAGTTAAGGTGGACAAAAGACCAAAATAAAAAACAAAAAGATGTGCAGCTAAACTATATATATGCATCATGATCAGAGCAGGAGCTGCAACAACACTTGTAACTAAATAACAGGCAGTAGTTGGCATTTCAAGCCCTAATATCATTGCTACAACCATAGTGAGAAATAATGTTAAAAAAAGCTTTCCATGAGTGAAATCAACCACAGAACGTGCAATAGCAAACCCTATACCTGTTAAGGATACAGTTCCAACAATAACACCAATTATTGAACAGGCAGATGCAACAAGGAGAGCATCTATTGCACCTTGAGAGAGTGAATTTATAAATATTTTCAAATTTGGTCTTGTAGCCTTGCTAAAGAAGCTTATGATCACACTTGTTACAATACCCCAGAAAGCACTAAACATAGGGTTATACCCTTTTATAAGCAAATAAATTATTACAAAAAGAGGAAATATCCTGTACCCCTTTTCTGTAATAACATTAATCATCCTTGGACATTCAGCCCTCGGTAAACCTACAAGCCCTAACCGTTTTGCCCTGTAATGAACAATAGTCATTATACCTAAATAGTAAAGCACAGCAGGGATCAATGCAGATGCTGCAACCTTTATATAGGGAATACCTAAAGTATCTGCTATGATAAATGCAGCTGCGCCCATAACAGGGGGCATTATCTGGCCACCACAAGAAGAAGCAGCCTCCACCCCACCTGCAACGTGTGAAGGATAGCCTATCTTTTTCATCAAAGGTATTGTAAACGCACCTGTTGTAGCTACATTAGCAGATGTACTACCAGTTATGGTTCCCATAAAACAGCTGCTAACAACAGATACCTTTGCTGGTCCACCAGTTGTAGGGCCTGCAATAGACATAGCAAAATCATTAAAAAGCTCTGTTAACCCTGTCATCCTTAACATAGAGGAAAATATGATAAATAGCACAATATAAGTTGCAGAAACCCCTAAGACCATACTGTATACACCTTCGGTGGTTAAATACATATGTTGAATCACCCTGTTTATTGAAAAGCCAGGATGAGCAAATATACCTGGCACATATGGCCCTACAAAATTATAGGCAAGGAAAATTCCTGCTAAGATAGGTAAGATTAACCCTAAAATCCTTCTACAACCCTCAAAAACTAACATAACAGTTATTACACCAAACCAAATATCATATCTATTAAAAAGCCCTCCTGATCGAGCAATTGCATTATATCTTATCAATAGATTTAACTGAGTAATTATTATCAAAGCCACAAGCGTCAAATCAAAAAACGATGGTCTACCCTTTGGTGATTTTTCCCTTGCGGGATACAATAGAAAAATTAATGAGAGCACAAAAGAAAGATGAACAAGCCTTTGCATGATAGGAGCAAGAGGCCGCGTGGCAGCGGTATAGAGATGAAAAGTTGCCATACCGACTGCCACAACGATCACTATATTCCTCGTCCATCCAGAAAGCTCTCTTCTTTTGCTTTTCTTAACAATAAAGCTCAAGTAGCTTAGTGGATTTTTCATTTATTTTATCAACCCTTTCTCCTTGTAGAATTTAGCTGCCCCTGGGTGCAATGGAGCAACCTTTGCGTTTAGAGCGCTTTCCAATTTGGTATCTTTGAAATATTTATGTTGAGCTCTTAATGTATCTAAATTATCATATATAATCTTCACAATCTGGTATACTATCTTTGGATCCAGATCTTTTCTGGTCATCAACCATGCAGCAGCAGCAACTGTATGGATATCGTTTGGATGATCTTTATATGTTCCTCCTTTAATAACAGCAGGTGCAAGCTCAGGGTTCTCTTTAATTAATAGTTTTATTTTATCTTCTTCTATAGGGACTAATCTTACTTTATTAGCTAAAATCAACTCAGCAATCTTTGCCTTAGGAGCATATGTTGCCCAAATATGACCATCAACTCTGCCTGTCTTAAACATCTCAGTAAATTCACTTCTTGAAAAATGCAAAGGTATGATATCTTTTACGGTCAAACCATATACCTTCATTGCCTTTATAGTATTTACTTCAATACCTCCACCCACCGGACCTAAATCGATTCTCTTTCCTTTAAAATCAGCAATACTTTTTATCCCTGAACCTTTTCTCACTACAACATGAAACCTTGTAAAATAGATAACAGTTATTCCTCTAATGTTTTTCTGAGGTGATTTAAATTTACCTTTACCAAAATAGGCATCTTTTATAGCAGTGGATTGAGCCAAAGCTATATCAAGCTCTCCTTTATTTAGATATCTACAGTTGGTAGAGGAACCACCTGTTGCCTGATGAGCAATCTTAATTCCTTTTAAATTATCGTTTAATACCTTAGTCAATACTGCACCAATTGAATAAAAACCGCCCCCCATACTGGCTGAACCAAATTTTAAAAATTTCTGCGCTGCATAGAGATTAAAACCACTAAAGATAACAAATGCAAAAACAAGAGATAAAATGATAGTAAAAAGTTTCCTTTTCATAACAAACCTCCTTTAAAATGACTTTGTAAAAAATTGTTTATTATAGCCTATCTTAAATTATTATAAATTTATACCTCCTTTTAAGATCTATAAAATAGGAAAAAGTATAATTTTTAAATAGCTTATCATATACTTTCTCTTCTCTTTTTATAAAGATATCCAAAAAGATATGGAGTAACAACAACTATGACCATTAAAATAATGATTGACAAACATATTGGCCTTTTAAAGAATACAGTAAAATCACCAGCATACATTTCGTAAGTTCTAAGAAATTCAGCATCTGCTATTGGTCCAAGAATAATGCCTATAACAATCGCAATAACAGGATATTTATGTTTCTTCATAATCCAACCAAGAACACCAAAAGCAAAAAGAAGCGATGAATCAAAAAGTGTATTTCTTACAGTAAATGAACCAATAAGACAGGTAACCACAACTATCGGCACCAATATTTTTGTTGGAACCTCCAATACCCTAACAAAAAAGATTGCTGCAAATATTCCTATCAAAAGAAGCATTATCTCTTCTACAAGCTCAGCTGAGAGTAGCGAATAGATAAGTTGTTTATGCTCTATTATCAATCTTGGACCAGGGATAAGTCCTTGAATCAAAAAAGCACCAATAAGAACAGCCGTAGCTGTTCCACCAGGGATACCTAATGCGAGCATGGTAGCTGTTGCCCCACCTTCTGATGCATTATTAGCAGACTCTGCTGCTATAACTCCAGCTGGTTCTCCCTTGCCAAAAAGCTTAGGGTTCTTTGAAAAACGTTTTGCTGTATCATAACTAATGAGGCTTGCAACTGTTGCACCTACACCCGGGATTGCACCTATTATAATTCCAATGGTGGACGATCTAAGAAGATTAATAGGATTTTTTATAACACTCTTTACGCCTTTTAATATCTTGGATAAATTTCTTGCTTGTGAGGAAAGCCTGGGAGCTATAT
>JAFDIG010000010.1 GCA_019308145.1 Deltaproteobacteria bacterium
AGCTAAAAACTCCCCTAATTTATTTTTTAAAACAGAATAAAGGATAATTTTTTTTATCAGGTTGTGTGAAAAATTGCACTTGAAAAATTTTTAAAGAGAATAGCAAGGAGGTATTTTTAATGAATTTTGCAAGTTTTTGTTCTATAAATGCAGAGAAATATCCTGATAAAGTTTTTTTAGTGGAACGCAGACCTTCACAAAATTTAAGACGTACTTGCACATGGAAAGAATTCAATGATGAAACCAATAAGGTAGCGAATTATTTAAAGAAGAAACTTGGAGTTAAAAAAGGGGATATGGTGCTACATTTACAAATGAACAGCATTGAATGGATTATCACCTATTATGCTGTTTTGAAATTAGGAGCTGGCATTGTTCCTTTAAATTTTAGGTTTGCTAGCGCAGATATAAAATATGCAGCTGATGCAACAGAACCAGTAGCATTTATCTTTGGAGATGGTTTTTTGCCAAAGATTTTGCCTGTTAAGGATGAGTTGAAAACAATAAAACATTATATTTGTATGGGAGAAAATATTCCAGAAGGAATGATCTCTTATGATGAGATAACAAAAAGTGATGACATTGAAGAGGCTTTAGTTGAGGATGTTGATGATGATGATGTAGCTGAGTTGATGTTTACATCTGGTACTACTGGACCACCAAAGCCTGTTTGTCAATCTCATGGTGTTTTAAGGAATATAGCAGTTTGTAATGCCTTATCTTATGATTGTGGGCATAACTCTACTTATTTAGCTCCTCACCCATTTTACCATAGTGGTAGTCTATTTTTATCATTTCCATGCTATGTAGCTGGAGGAACAATTATAATCCAAATAGATTTGAAAGATCCAAAATGGCTACTTGATGCTATTGCAGAAGAAAAAGTAACTCATGGCTGGGTTGCTGTACCGACTATGTCAGATTCAGTTGAAGCAATAAAAAGAGGTGACATAGATATATCAAAATATGACTTTTCACATGTAAAAGGTGAGATCTTAATAGGTGCTCAACCAGTGCCATTCTCCTTGTTTGAAGATATGAAAAGACTTTTATCCTTTAAAACAGGCAATATATATGGTATTACTGAAGGTGGTGGTGGTGGCACACATATCCTTTATGATGAAGATGTATTGAAAAAGCCTGGTTCAATAGGAAAGGCTACTGCGATGTTACGTTCTCGTGTTGTGGATGATAATGGAAATGATGTAGCTCCAAATGAAGTAGGGGAGCTGATATTTAAAGGTCCACGATTGATGAAAGAGTATTATAAAAACCCAGAGGCAACAGCAAATACAATTAAAAATGGCTGGCTTTACACAGGAGACTTGGTAAGGATTGATGAGGAAGGATATTTATATATTGCTGATCGAAAGAAGGATTTGATTATTAGGGGTGGCGAAAATATCTTTCCAGTTGAAATTGAAGATGTACTTCATAAACATCCAAAGATAGATGATGTAGCTGTTATTGGTTATCCTCATGAAAGATTAGTTGAGATTGCAATGGCAGTAGTTCAGCTAAAACCTGGTGAAACAATGACAGAACAAGAGGTTATTGATTTTTGCAAGGAAGCAGGTTTGGCAAAATATAAATGGCCTGAAAAGGTTGTTTTTGATCAAGTTCCAAGAAATCCAACCGGAAAGCTTCAGAAGACTATTTTAAGAGAAAAATATATAGGAAAAAAGAAATAATTTCAGAAAAAGTGAAAAAAATAATAAAAGCCCCGAATTTTTATCGGGGCTTTGATTTATCCTTCAAGAAAGATTTAAAAAAATCTTATCTAAATCTTTTTTATTAGTTTGGTTTTAAAGATAAAATTTTTTAAATTTTAAACATCTCTTTCATGCCAGTATATTTTTTCCTCAATTTTGGTTTTTCAATCTTTCCTGTAGGATTTCTTGGAACATCGTCAAAAAAGACCTTTCTTGGTCTTTTATATCTTGGAAGTTTTTCGCAAAAATTAAAGAATTCTTCTTCACTCATTTCTTTTCCTGGTTTTACTTTAACAATTGCAATCGGAATCTCTCCTAATCTTTCATCAGGTAGGCCAATAACAGCAGCGTCTTGAATTTTATCATGACTTTGTAGAAAATCTTCGATCTCAACTGGGAAGATATTTTCTCCTCCTGTAATGATAACATCTTTTTTCCTATCTACAAGCCATATAAAACCGTCTTCATCAACTCTTGCCATATCCCCTGTTAAAAGCCAACCATCTATAAGGGTAGAAGCCGTTGCTTCAGGATTTTTATAATACTCTTTCATAACACCAGGCCCTTTTACCATTAACTCACCAACTTCACCTTTAGGCACATCCTTTAATTCTTCATTAACGATTTTATACTCCCAATCAAAACCTGGGATTCCAATTGCCCCAATCTTATGGGTATTTTCTATTCCTAAGTGAACACATCCAGGACCTGTTGATTCGCTTAAACCATAGTTTGTATCATAATCATGATTTGGGAAAACCTTTTTCCAGTCATGAACAAGGCTTGGTGGAACAGGTTGAGCACCTATATGCATTAATCTCCATTGATCAAGCTTATAATCCTCAAGTTTTACCTCCCCATTTTCTATAGCAACAAGGATGTCTTGAGCCCAGGGAACCAATAACCATACAATAGTTCCTTTTTCCTCTGATACTGCTTCTAATATCCATTTGGGGTTGACCCCTTTTAAGATAACACCCTTTGAACCAACAATAAAACTACCAAACCAATGCATTTTTGCTCCAGTATGATATAAAGGGGGAATCAAAATAAAACAATCATCATGTGTCTGGTTGTGATGGCGATTTTCAACAATACAGGCTGCCTCAAGATTTCTATGTGTCAAAAGAATTGGCTTTGGGGTTCCTGTTGTACCAGAGGTGAAATAAAGAGCTGCTTCGTCTATGATTTCAATAGGAACTTTAGGATCAGTAGGTGGATAATCCTTTAAAATATCATTATACTTTTCACAATAATCGGGTTTAACTTCATCAGGGCCAACAAAGATAAAATCTTTGATAGTAGAGAGTTCACCTTTAATAGCATTGATTCTATCAATAAATTCTTCACCAAAAAAGATTGCTTTTCCTTCAGCAATTTTACAACATAAATTTATATCTTTAGCAGAAAATCTAAAATTTAATGGAACAGCCCATGCGCCTGTGCGTAATATTCCAAAATAAATCGGAAGCCATTCAATACAATTCATCATAAGATGTATTACTTTATCCCCCTTTTTAATTCCTTTTGATATTAAAGCATTAGCTACTTTATTAGCCTGGTCGTCAAACTCTTTCCATGTCATCTCGGTTCTTTTGTTTTTAGCAGGATCTCTTTCAATAAGAGCCACTTCATTTCCGTACATCCTTGCGTTTCTTGCCAAAATTTCTGTGATTATCATTTAATAGACCTCCTTTCTTTTATTAAGAAGAGAAAAATATGATCTTTATTATAAAAAATTATATATTATATATATTATTTAGTCCGTGGTGAAAAAACGGGCTAATTAAGTTTAGGCTGATTTTGTCAGCATACAATAAAAGGAAATTTCATCGTTTTATATAATTTTACTCATCATAATTTGTTATAGTAGGACTTTATATTCCACCATAAAAGAGAATGTTAAACGGGCGGGGTAAAACCCAATCTTACAAATTTTAACATAAATTTTTAATTTTAATTAGTTTAAATTTCATTTTTCAGTGCAAATTAACTAATCTAATAATATTAAGTGAAATATTTAACATAATAAGGTTATAATGTCAAGTAATTCTAATTTAAGAGATTCATTTTTTAAAAAGAGGTTTTCATTTTTCAAATATAACATTTTGATATCTTAATGTTATCTAAGTTTAAGTGTAGATTTTGGTAATAAAAATTTTGTAATTTTAGTCTTGACAAATAATATAACATTATTTTAGTATACCGTGAGTTATAAGAAAGGAAAAGGATAAAAAATCTTTAGTAAGTGGTATTGCTCAACATTAAAAATAAAACAAGATGAAGGAGGAAAATGTTATGGTAAAAAGAAAATATCCTGTACCTTCTGATATAGAGATTGCTCAAACAACAGAGCTTCTGCCTATTGAAGAGATAGCAAAGAAGATTGATATTCAGGATGATGAGTTGGAACCTTATGGCAAGTATATGGCTAAGATAAATCTTAAGGTTCTTGATAGGCTTAAAGATCGACCAAATGGTAAATTTATCACAGTTACAGCTATTACACCTACTCCACTTGGAGAAGGCAAAACCGTTACTAACATCGGTGTAGGTCAGGCTTTGAACAAAATTGGAAAAAAGGTTATTAATACCTTACGTGAACCTTCTAAAGGTCCTACTTTTGGGATAAAAGGTGGTGCTTGTGGCGGTGGATATTCTCAGGTCCTTCCTATGGAGGCGATAAATCTTCATTTTACAGGGGATATACATGCTGTTGAGACGGCTCATAATCTATTTAATGCGGCTATGGATGCTTCCATACTTCATGGTAATCCTTTAAATTTAGATATTCATAACATAAATCTTAGAAGATGTGTGGATTTAAATGATAGAGCTTTAAGGAATATTGTGATTGGTTTAGGTGGTAGAATGGATGGTATTCCAAGGCAGACTGGTTATGATATTACTGTTGCTACAGAAACTGCTGCTATTCATGCTTTGACGACAAGTTTAAAGGATCTGAGAGAGAGACTTGGCCGCATGGTCTGTGGATTTGATAAAAATGGAAAGCCTGTGACAGCAGAAGATTTAAAGGTAGCAGGTGCAATGGCAGTGCTTATGAAGGATTCAATTAAACCCAATTTAGTACAGAGTACCGAAAATCATCCAATTATAGACCATGGTTTTCCATTTGCCAATGTTGCGCATGGGAATAATTCAGTCTTAGCTGATATGGTTGCTTTAAAGCTTGCTGATTATGTTGTAACTGAATCAGGGTTTGGTGCTGATTGCGGTGCGGAAAAACTGATTGATGTCAAATGTAGACAGAGCGGATTGAAACTTGATTGCGCTATTATTACTTGCACAATTCGTGCTCTTAAGATGCATGGAGGTGCTTTTGAGTTCAGACCTGGGCAGCCTTATAATAAGGAATTAGCTGAAAAGGAAAATATGCCCGCATTGGAAGAAGGGTGCAAAAATTTAAAGGTTCACATTGAAAATATGAAAAAATTTGGTGTACCAATTGTTGTTACAATAAACCGTTTTGTCTCTGATACTGAAAAAGAAATAGAGTTTGTTAAAGATTTTGCTCTTTCTTGTGGTGCTTCGTATGCAGTTCCAATCAATCCCTGGGCTGAAGGAGGAGATGGATGCATAGAGGCTGCTGAGGCAGTGGTAAAAGCTTGCGAAGAACCGAATGATTTTAAATTTCTTTATCCTGATGATGTTTCAATAAAGGAAAAAATTGAAATCATAGCAACCGAGATCTACAGGGCAGATGGAGTTGATTATTCCCCTGTAGCTGAAAATAAGATAAAACTCTATGAGTCCCTTGGTTATAGTAGAATGCCTATAAATATGGCAAAGACTCATCTTTCCCTTTCTCATGATCCTAACTTGAAAAATGTACCAACAAATTACCGTATTCCTGTCGTTGATGTTAGGGTTTCAGTTGGTGCAGGTTTTATTTATCCTTTGCTTGGGCAGATGAGAACTATGCCTGGGCTACCTTCAAAACCTGCCTTTATACCTGTTGACTTAGACGAGGAAGGTAAGATAAAGGGCTTGTTCTAAAACTTAAAAAGACAAGGCTTTTCCTACCGTTTTTATGGTAGGAGAAGCCATAATATAAAAATCAATGAAGTAAGGGGGTATTTATTTGGGCTTTACTGTTGCCCTTGCAGGCAAAGGTGGGGTAGGAAAAACCACCATTGCTGCGTTAGCAATTCTTTATTTATTAAGAAAAAATAAAAAACCGATTTTAGCTGTAGATGCAGATGCTAACTCAAATTTAAATGAACTTTTGGGGGTAGAAGTGACTCATACTGTTGGAGGTGCAAGGGAGAGCTTAAAAACTGATGTCCCATCTGGAATGCCAAAAGATACGTTTATGGAATATAAGATTCAGGAAGCAGTAATTGAGGGAGAGGGGTTTGATCTTCTTGTAATGGGTCGCCCTGAAGGACCTGGTTGTTACTGTTTTCCTAATAGTATTATTAAAAGATATATTGAGATTTTATCAAAAAATTACTCTTATTTGGTAATAGATAATGAAGCAGGGATGGAACATATAAGTAGACTTACCGCCAGGGATGTGGATCTTCTGATTGTTGTTTCCGATCCTTCTACAAGAGGGATATTAACAGCAAAAAGAATATATGATTTAGTAAAAGAGATGGAAATTAGAGTTGGCAAATCCCTTTTACTTATCAATAAGGTAAATGGGAATTTAGCCAAAGAGATTGTTGATATGGTAGATTCCATGGGGCTTACTCTTGGTGGAGTTGTTCCATCTGATTCTGATATAGCTAAATTTGATTTAGCTCAAAGATCATTACTTGAGCTTCCTAATGGTAATAAGGCTTATGATTATGTTTCTGGGATATTAAAAGATTATATACCTTAAGATTATGACTCTATTATTGTTATAATAAATATTATGATTATTATTTTTTAAAAATTTTTTTGGTTTTTACTTTTATAAAGATTTCAAAATAATGATATTTAAAAATATTTTTCAAACTTGAGAACAAATAACGTATAGAATATTTATTTTTTAGAATTTTTTAATTATTTTGCTATTGTTCTAATTTTGTAGGGTTAAAATTTTTAAGTTTAATAAGATGGTATTTTGTTTTTCTTTTGTGAATTAATTAACAGAATATTGAAAGGTTTTAAATTAGTGGTAATTAATATTTATTTATAAAGAAAGGAGTAAGCAATATGGCTGCAAAGATAATAAGTGGAAAAGCTGTAGCTCAGGAAATAAGAGAAGAGATAAAAAAAGAGGTGGAGAAATTAAAAGAAAAATATAATGTAACCCCTGGTCTGGTAACGGTTTTGGTGGGAGAAGATCCTGCTTCCCAGGTTTATGTTGGCCAAAAAGAAAAGACATCCAAGAATTTAGGTTTTTATTCAGAAAGACATGACCTTCCTGCTACAACATCTGAAGAGGAACTGCTTTCTTTAATAGGTAAATTGAACAAAGATCCTAAGATTCATGGCATCCTTGTTCAACTTCCTTTACCAAAACATATTAATGAGACAAATGTATTATATGCAATAGATCCTAAAAAAGATGTGGATGGCTTTCATCCTGTAAATGTTGGGAAATTGATGATAGGAGAACCAGATTATCTTCCTTGTACCCCTGCTGGGATTCAGGAACTTTTAATCAGGTCAGGCACTCAGATAGAAGGGGCAGAAGTAGTTGTTGTAGGTAGAAGCAATATAGTAGGCAAACCTATTGCTAATATGCTTTTGCAAAAAGCGCCAGGGGCAAATGCTACTGTTACAGTTTGTCATACAAGGACAAGGGATATAAAATTTCACACAAAAAGGGCTGATATCTTGATAGTTGCAGCAGGTCGTCCTAAAGCTGTCACCGCAGATATGGTCAAAGAAGGGGTAGTGGTTATAGATGTGGGAGTAAACAGGTTAGAAACAGGCTTGTGTGGCGATGTTGATTTTGAAGCTGTAAAGGAGAAGGCAGCTGCTATTACCCCTGTTCCTGGAGGCGTTGGTCCTATGACCATCACTATGTTAATGAAGAATACCTTAAAAGCAGCAAAGCTTTTAAATGGCATTAGGGAATAAGGAAAGGAGAGAAGTTATGGCATTTACACCACCCTTAGAGAAATATGCAGGAAAAATTCGAGAAGTGGTAATTGGAAAAGGTGATAAGGTTGTAAAGCTTGGTGGACATAATGCGATGCCTGGTTGTATTTTTGATGGTGATTTTCCAAATTTACCAAAAATTGCGTTAGAAGTTTTTGATTCCGCTCCAGAAGATTGGGCTCCTGAGGCTATTAAACCCTATGAAGATGTGGTTAATGATCCAGTTGCCTGGGCTAAGAAAGCTGTGGATGTTTACAATGCGGAGCTTGTTTGCCTTCACTTAAAAAGCACTGATCCTAATGGGGAGAATGTTGGAGCTGATGAGGCTGCACAATTAGCAAAAAAGGTTTCTGACTCTATAAGTGTGCCTCTGATTGTTTTGGGCAGTGGTAATGCCGAAAAAGATGGAGAAGTTGCAGCAAAGGTTTGTGAAGTATGTGCTGGTCAAAATCTTTTGGTTGGACTTGCTGTCGAGGATAATTATAAAAAGATTGGTGCTGCTGCTATAGGATATGGACATTGTGTAGCTGCTCAAAGTCCTATTGATGTAAATCTTGCAAAGCAGTTAAATATACTTTTAGATAACTTAGGTGTTCCATTAGACAAGATAGTAATGGAACCATCTACAGGAGCTTTAGGCTATGGTATAGAATATACCTATTCTGTTATGGAAAGGATTGAGCTTGCTGCGTTATCTCAGAATGATGATAAAATGCAGCTTCCTATCATGAATATAATGGCAGTTGAAACATGGAAGACAAGAGAAGCAAAATTGGATGTAGATGCAGAGCCAACATTTGGCGATCTATCCAAAAGAGGGATTTTATGGGAGGCAATGACAGCAGTTGATCTTATTTTAAGTGGAACATCTTTATTAATAATGCGTCATCCAGAAGCTGTTCGTCTTACCAAGGAAATAATAGAAGAACTTTATTTAGGAAAATAAAAAATAAAAATAAAAGATAATAAGGAGGTTTTGGATGTCAAGAATAATTCTAACGGCAGCTATCCGCGGTTCTCATGCGATAGTTAACCGTGTAGCTAAAAAAGTGGAAGAGGCTATTGAAAAGTTTGGCCCTGATCAAAAGGTTGAACTTCCAAACACTGGTTACTATTTACCTATTATTTGGGGCATTCTTGGTATACCTGTTACCAAATTGGGTGATATGCCCCGGGTAGTGGAGTATTGTAAGAACCTTCTTCCCCCTATCCCAGATGAAAAGAATTGGTTGCCTTATTTAGGGCCAGGATTAGATGCTGGTATGGCTACTTTACTTTCATATGATATGGAAGAGGCACTTAAATATTTAGAAGATCCTCTTCCCTATCTCCCTTTGGCAGAGGATTGCGATGATGAGCACCTCTGGCTAGGCGCCGCTGATGATAGAATAATGCGTAAAAGAGGTGTAGAATTTGTTGATGGTACCGCACCAGGTTTTGCTGCCATAGTAGGTGCTGCACCTGACAATGAAACAGCAGTTAAAATAGCCAAAGAACTACAGGAGAAAAATCTTTATGTCTTTATGGCGAGTGACCATAACGGTGTTAATATGGCTGAACAGCTTAAAGAAGAAGGTGTTCAACTTGGCTGGACAACTCGTTTAGTTCCGTTTGGAAAGGATACTTCAGCTGCTATTCATGCTATGGGTTTTGCAACAAGGGTTGCCATGGCTTTTGGTGGGGTTAAACCTGGGGATTATGTGAAGATTTTAAGATATAATAAAAATAGAGTCTTTGCCTTTGTTATGGCATTAGGACATGTAACAGATGAATGGTATGCAGCTGCGGCTGGCTGTATCAACTGGGGTTTCCCTACTATAGCTGACTCAAACATCCCTCAAATACTTCCAACAGGTGTTTGTACTTATGAGCATGTTGTATCAAATGTACCACATGACCAGATAGTTTCTAAAGCGATAGAAGTTAGAGGGCTTAAGATCCAAGTTGCAAAAGTGCCTGTCCCTGTTAGTTATGGTCCAGCTTTTGAAGGTGAGCGTATTGGGAAGGATGCAATGCATGTAGAATTGGCTGGTCCAAAAGCAATGGGAGTTGAATTTTGCACTTCAGCACCTTTAGATGAGGTTCAAGATGGTAAGATAGAACTTGTTGGCCCAGACTTTAAGGATATGGAGGAAGGAAGCAGACATTCATTAGGTATTTTAGTGACGGTTGCAGGCAGGAAAATGCAGGAAGATTTTGAACCAATTTTAGAGCGTCAGATACATCACTTCCTTAACTGGGCTGAGGGTGTGCTTCATATAGGGCAAAGAGATATTATATGGCTAAGGATCTCTAAAAAGGCAATGGAAAAAGGATTTTCTGCTATTCATTTTGGGAAGATCCTTCATGCCAGATTTCACTCTGAATTTAATAATATTGTGGATAAGATCCAAGTTAATATTTATACAGAGGAGGATAAAGTAAAACTCCTTCTGGATAAAGCAAGAACTGTATGGAAAGAGAGGGATGAAAGGTTGGCAGGACTTACTGATGATGCAGTTGATACATTTTATTCTTGCACATTATGTCAATCTTTTGCTCCAAACCATGTATGTATTATAACTCCCGAGCGTCCAGGCCTTTGTGGTGCTTATAACTGGCTTGATGGAAAAGCAGCCTATGAGATCAATCCCACAGGACCAAATCAGCCAGTAAAAAAAGGTGAAGTCGTAGATGAAAAGCTTGGCAAATGGAAGGGAGTTGACGAATTTGTCTATCCAACCTCACACAACACTATTCAATCCTTTAGTGCCTATTCCATTATGAATGATCCAATGACTTCTTGTGGTTGTTTTGAATGCATCACAGTTGTTCTTCCTATGGCTAATGGAGTGATGATCGTAGATAGAGACTCAACCTGTATGACTCCTTGTGGTATGACCTTTTCCACTTTAGCAGGAACGGTTGGTGGAGGACTCCAAACTCCAGGTTTTATTGGGATGAGTAAGTTTTATATTGGCTCAAAGAAGTTTATTTCAGCGGATGGCGGTTTTAAACGAATTGTATGGATGCCTAAGGCTTTAAAAGAGCAGCTAAAAGATATGTTAGTAAAGAGGTCAGAAGAGATAGGAATCCCAGATTTTTATGACAAGATAGCAACTGAGGAAGATGCAACCACTGAAGAGGAAGTTATTGAATTTATGAATAAGGTAGGGCATCCCGCTCTTGAAATGGAGCCAATGATGTGATGTAGAGAGTTTCCGATTTCGAATGTTTGTTTAGAGCCTATTAGGCTTTTTATGAAAGGAGTTAGTCTATGGGGTTAACAGGAATTCAGATTTACAAATTGTTACCAAAAACTAATTGTAAGGAGTGTGGTGAGCCAACATGCCTTGCCTTTGCCATGAAACTTGCCGCTGGGAAGGCAGAATTGGCTAAGTGTCCCTATGTTTCAGATGAGGCAAAGGAACAGTTAAGTGAGGCTTCTGCTCCACCTATTAGGGGTATTACTTTAGGAACAGGTGAAAACGCATTTAAAATTGGTGAAGAAGTTGTTCTTTATAGACATGAAAAAACATTTGTCAATCAACCTGGTTATGGGATATTAATCACTGATACAATGGATGATACAGAAGTTGAAGCTAAAATCAAAAGGCTAAATGAAATGTTTTTTGAAAGGGTTGGGCTGACCCTTACTGCTGATTTTGCTGCTTTAAAGAATGAATCAGGGGACCCATCGAAATTTGAATCACTAACTCAAAAGGTAATGGGTTTAACTCAAAAAGCTTTAGTATTGATAAGTGAAAATGTTGATGCTCTTTCTGCTGCTGGTAAGGTTGCAAAGGATAGAAGGCCTCTTCTTTATGCAGCCACTAAAGAAAATGCAGATCAAGTAGGAGCTCTTGCAAAAGAGTTAGGAGTTCCAGTGGCAGCAAAAGCTAATGGATTAGATGAATTAATCGAGCTTTCGGAAAAGCTTACTTCTATAGGGCTTAAGGATATTGTGCTTGATCCAGGAAACAGAAAACTAAAAGATTTATACGCGGATCTCCATTTTCATCGTCGTGCTGCTTTGAAAGATAAATTTAAACCACTTGGTTTTCCATTTATTACCTTCCCAAATGAGATGACAGACGATCCTATGAAAGAGGCACTCTATGCTGCTATATTTGTAGCAAAGTATGCTGGCTTGATAGTTCTTTCTGACTTAGATGCTCATAGAATGTTACCTCTAACAGTACAAAGGTTAAATATCTATACTGATCCTCAAAGACCAATGATTATGGAGCAAGGAATTTATGAGATAAACAAACCTGACAAAAGCTCCCCTGTTCTTCTTACTACAAACTTTGCTCTTACATATTTTATTGTAAGCGCAGAGATCGAGGCGAGTAGAGTACCCTCTTGGTTATTGGTAATGGATACCGAAGGTCTTTCTGTTCTTACTGCTTGGTCAGCAGGTAAATTTGTTGCAGATGCGATTGCACCATTTGTTAAAAAATCTGGTATAGAGGAAAAGGTTGATCATAGAAATATTATTATCCCAGGGTACGTTGCCCAAATCTCAGGAGAGTTAGAAGAAGAGTTAGGTGGAGATTGGAAGGTAGTTTTAGGCACAAGGGAAGCCAGTGATATCCCTGCTTTTTTGCGTACCTATGCAAGCAAGGGATAAAAATCCATATAATACTCTTTTTAATTTTGGCTTCTAATAGAAAAAAGAAAGATATTTTATTTATTCACTATTTAAATAGAGAAAATGTAGAGGATTTTTTCTATTTTTTTGAGGTAGAAGATGGAGCAAAAGGCAGAAGAAATAAGAAACCCTGAAAGAAGTTTAGCCTTAATGGTTAAAGAAGAGACCGGGGAAAATGTTTTTGCATGTTATCAATGTTTAAAATGCACTGCAGGGTGCCCCATGAGTTTCGCAATGGATTACCCACCTAATCAGATAATTCGGATGGTACAGTTAGGCTTAAAAGAAGAACTTTTGAATTCTAAGGCTATATGGATATGTTCAAGCTGCTATACATGTTCGGTGAGATGTCCAAACGATATACATATTGCGCATGTTATAGATTTTTTAAGGAATCTGGCAATAAAAGAAAAGGTAAAAACAGCTGAAGAGAATGTGGTTTTGTTTCATGAAATGTTTCTTCAATCGGTAAGCAAATATGGAAGGGCTTATGAGGCTCAATTTCTTTCAAAGTATGAAATGAAGACAGGAAAGCTTATCAAAAATATGGTATCAGGTTTAAAAATGTTTTTAAAAGGTAGGATGGCTATTTTACCGCAAAAGGTTAAAAAAATGGATGAAATAAAAAAGATTTTTTCAGGCTCAGAGGTGCCGAAATGATACAAGAGACAGGTTATTATCCTGGCTGCTCTCTACATGCTTCATCAAAGAATTTGGATATTACCTTAAAGGATTTGTTTAAAAAGTTAGGGATTAAGTTAAATGAAATACCTGATTGGAACTGTTGTGGGGCAAGCGCAGCGCATTGTATAGATGAGATATTAGCTTTATCACTTCCAGCAAGAGATTTAGCAAGAGCAGAAAAGGAAGGATTTAAAACTGTTTTGGCTCCCTGTTCAGCATGTTACCAACGGCTCGTTGTTACTCACGAGATACTTGTAAAAGATCCAAAAAAGATGGAGAAAGTAGAGAAACTTATATCTCCCAATAGTTATAAAGGGACAATTGTAATAAAGAATATTATGGATCTATTGATAAATGATGTAACTATTCCAGAGATTGTAGCGAGAAAAGAAAAGGACCTAAACGGCTTAAAGTTTGTTGCATATTATGGATGTTGGTTAACGAGAATCCCAAGGGTAAAGTCCTTTGATAGTGTAGAAAATCCTGTATCTATCGAGAATATTTTAAAACCATTAGGGGCAGAGCCTATTGACTGGCCATATAAGACAGATTGTTGTGGGGGTAGTTTTTCCATCAGCAAAGAAGAACTTGTGATTGAATTAGATGATAAGATAATTTCTATGGCAGACAAAGTTGGTGCAGAATGTATTGTTACAACATGTCCATTATGTCAAACCAATCTGGATGTAATGCAAGAGAAGATAAATAAAATTAAAGGAAAAGATTTTAATCTACCAGTTTTTTATATAACAGAGTTGTTGGGAATTGCTCTTGGAATAAAATGGAGCAGTAAGATATGGCGATATCATATGGTAGATCCTGTAGATTTGCTTAAAAGTAAGAGGTTGATTTGAAATGGAAATAAAAGAAATTATAGAGCAAGTCAAAAGTATAGATAGTGAGACAGCTAAGAAATTAGAGATGTTAAGAGAGAAAGTGAAAATCTTAAAGGAAGAAGGGAATGTCTATGGGGAACGGTATACTTCACGGCAGATAGATTTAAACATTATGCCAATATTTGAAAAGGAATTATTCAGGGCTAAGATATTGCTCTCTATAAAAGATGAAGGGAAATCAGTAAAAGAATTAGCAGATGAATTTAAAGTATCACCAAAGAATCTTCTTTTTGAAATAGTAGAATTAAGAAAGAAAAACATGGTTTATCTTCAAGAAATAAGGGACAGAACACCTATATATCGTTCAGTATTAGGGGGATAGAAAGATATGGGAAAAGTAGGCTCTGTATTGGTAATTGGTGGCGGAATAGGAGGTATGCAGGCCTCTTTGGATTTAGCTGATGCTGGATTCAAGGTATATATGGTTGAACGTTCACCTAACATTGGGGGAACGATGTCACAACTCGATAAAACCTTCCCTACCAATGATTGTGCAATGTGCATTATATCACCAAAGCTGGTCCAGGTTGGAAGAGATCCTAATATAGAATTAATAACCAATGCAGAACTTGAAGCAATTGAAGGAGAAGCTGGAAATTTTACTGTTACTTTAAAGATTCATCCAAAAAGGGTAGACCCTGAAAAGTGTACGGGATGTGATCTCTGTTATCAGTATTGTCCATTAGAGTTAAATAGCGAATATAATCAAAGCCTTACAAAACGAAAAGCAATATTTATAAATTACCCTCAAGGGGTTCCTTCAACTCACGTAATTGATAGGAGAGATCCACCATGTTCATATAACTGCCCAGCAGGATTAAATGTTAGAGATTATGTAGGGATGATTGCAGAGGGCAGGTTTAAGGAGGCGTATCAGATAATAAGAGATAGATTGGCTTTACCAGGCGTTATAGGCCGTATATGTACCCATCCTTGTGAGGATGCTTGCTTAAGAGGAAAAAAGGTTGAAGAGCCGATATCTATCTGTTTTTTGAAGAGATTTGTTGCAGATAAAGTAAAAGAAGAGAACTTTAACTATGTACCAGTAATAGAGGAGAAAAAAGAGGAGAAGGTAGCCATTATAGGGTCTGGTCCCGCAGGACTTAGTTGTGCTTATGATTTAGCATTAAAGGGATATCCTGTTACCATTTTTGAAACCTTACCTGTTGAAGGTGGTATGTTAGCAGTTGGTATACCAGAATATAGGCTACCTAAAAATATTTTAAAAGAAGAGATAGATGCTATAAAGAGTTTAGGGGTAGAGATAAAATGTAATACAAGCATAGGCAAAGATATACCATTTGAAGATTTATGGAAACAGGGATTTAAGTCGATATTTATTGCATCAGGAGCTCATAGATCCAGAAGATTGAATATTCCAGGTGAAGATAAAGAAGGAGTACTTGCAGGAGTTGAATTTTTAAATGCTGTGAATCTTGGGAAAAAAGTTGAAGTAGCTAAAAGAGTTATTGTGATAGGTGGTGGTAATGTAGCAGCAGATGTAGCAAGATCAGCACTTAGGCTTGGTGCAAAAGAGGTTGAGATGGTTTGCTTAGAAAATGATGAAGAGATGCCAGCTCACCCCTTAGAAGTTGTTCAATGTAAGGAAGAGGGTATAAAAATCCATAATCGTTGGGGACCAAAGAGAATTCTTTCAGAAGGTGGTAGAGTAACTGGTATAGAATTTATGCGTTGCACCTCTGTTTTTGATGAGATGGGTAGGTTTTCTCCTACATTTGATGAAGATACAACCATTACAATTCCAACCGATATGGTTATCCTTGCCATTGGGCAGGCAACTGATCTTTCGTTTTTAGAAGGAACAAAGATAGAGACCACTCCTCGTGGAATTATTAAGACCGATCCCTTAACTCTTGAGACAACAATGCCTGGCGTATTTGCTGGTGGAGATGTAGTAACAGGCCCTGCCACCGCAATACAAGCAGTAAGCCAAGGGAAAGAAGCTGCTATCTCTATTGATCGGTTTCTAAAAGGAGAAGATCTTAGGGTTGGAAGAAAGAAAAAAGAGCCCTATGTTGTAGACCGTGTACCAGAAAACCTGGAATACAAGCCAAGGGTAAGAATGAATTACCTCCCTCCAGAGGAGAGGATAAAAGATTTTAGTGAGGTTGCTGTTGGATTTTCTGAAGAGCAGGCAAGACGTGAAGCTGAGAGATGTTTGAGCTGTAGGCAATGTTTGGGTTGTGGGATCTGCGATGAAGTATGTGAGCCAAAAGCAATCATTTATACTCAAGGGGAAGAAGAGAAAAAAATTAAAGTGGGTTCTATAATAGTTGCTCCAGGATTTGAGGAGTTTGATGCTACTCTTAAAGGAGAGTATGGATATGGTAGATATGATAATGTAGTAACAAGTATAGAATTTGAGAGGATGCTATCTGCAACTGGTCCATTTTCAAGCGTAGTAATGCGTCCATCAGATGGTGATATACCTAAAAAGATAGCTTTTATCCAGTGTGTTGGCTCCAGAGATGAGGATCACAATTACTGCTCATCGGTTTGTTGCATGTATGCGACCAAGGAGGCAATCATTGTTAAAGAACATCTTGATTTTGTTGAGCCAACAATATTTTATATGGATATTCGTGCTTTTAGTAAGGGATATGAGCAGTATTATGAAAGAGCAAAAGAAGAGCATAATATTAGATATATCCGTTCAATGGTATCAAGGGTAATAGAAGATCCAGAAACAAAAAATTTAATCATTACATATATAGATGAAAATAATAAGCGCTGTGAAGAAGAATTTGATATGGTGGTTCTTTCTGTTGGAATAGGTCCATCCGTAGGTGTAAAGGAGCTTGCAGAAAAAATTGGAATAGAGTTTAATCATCATGGTTTTTGCCTTACTCATGAAGATGCACCTGTCTCAACATCAAAAGAAGGTGTATATGTTTGTGGGGCATTTCAGTCCCCTAAAGATATTCCAGAGACCGTTGCTCAGGCAAGCGGAGCAGCCTGCTATGCATCTGGATTGATTAGTGAGGAACGGAATTCTCTTATAAAAAAGGAGGAACTTGTTCCTGAGAGGGATGTATCAGGGGAAGAACCAAGAATAGGGGTTTTTGTATGTCATTGTGGGGTAAATATTGGTAGTGTTGTAAATGTGCCAGAGGTTCGAGATTATGCAAAAACCTTACCTTATGTTGTTCATGCTGAGGATAATCTATTTACCTGTTCTCAGGATACTCAAAAGAAGATAAAAGAAAAGATAAAAGAACATAACCTTAACAGAGTTGTTGTTGCTTCTTGTTCCCCAAGAACTCACGAACCATTGTTCCAACAAACCATAAGGGAAGCAGGACTTAATCGCTTCCTTTTTGAACAAGCAAACATAAGAGATCAAGACTCTTGGGTACATATGCATCATAAAGAAGAGGCGACTGAAAAGGCTAAAGATCTGGTCAGAATGGCGGTTGCAAATGCAAGATATTTAAAACCACTTACACAACAACCAATGGAAGTCATTCAAAAGGGATTAGTTATAGGTGGTGGATTAGCAGGGATGAGCGCTGCTTTAAGGTTGGCTGAACAAGGCTTTGAAACATATTTGATAGAAAAAGAGGATCGTCTTGGAGGAAATCTAAATCACATATATTTTACATTTGAAAGGGAGGATGTTCAGGATTATTTAAATGATTTAATAGAAAAGGTGAAAAATAATCCTTTAATAAAGGTATTTTTAAATTCAGAAGTGGTTGAGGTTTCAGGTGGAAAAGGAAATTTTGTTA
>JAFDIG010000245.1 GCA_019308145.1 Deltaproteobacteria bacterium
CCTAATCTCAATGACGTCTAAACTTATCATTCAAAAGTCTACGATACCTTGGAAGATAGATCATATCAAAAAGATAATCTTTCCCTGGAAACATGGCACATATAGTATCCTTTATAGAAGAGATGATCTTTAATGCCTCATCCTCTTTTATATCAGTTTGAGCAATAACTGCCATAGAAAAATCTATCAATGTTCTCATAAACCTTATTTTCTTCTCTTCCTCTTTAAGCTTATCCTTATCCATTTTTATCTATATTAAATTGAAATTATAAGTTTTATAACAAATAAAAAGTTCATTGGTCGGGCTTTAAACCCGACCATATAACATTATAAAAAAGGTTGCAATAAAAAACTATCCTTATTATATTTAATTTACTAATCTCATTGTTTTTCAAATATTATAAGGAATAATCAATTATTTTTTTACTATCCCATCTTAGAAAGCCATATCGGGTTTCCAAACATCCCAAACCTTTCCTACCAGATCAGGCCCTGGCTTAAGGGTTAACTTACCTGGCTGCCAACCTGAAGGAGTTGCTTCAGAAGTTTCACGCACATGCTGGAATGCCTTTACTTGCCTTATCAGTTCTGCTACATTACGACCAACAGGTGGAGTTAGAATCTCCATTGCTTGAATCACACCATCTGGATCGATCAATGAATCAGATAACATTGGAAAAGGTACACCACCTTCAACCATCTTGGAAAGCTCTTCTTCCTGCCATATCTTATGCGTAAAATGACTATCCGTACTCATTGCGAGCACATAAACACCCAAAGATTGAAGTTCTTCATATTTGGCGGCAACTGCCGTCAGTTCTGTAGGTCAAACAAATGTAAAATCACCTGGATAAAAACAAAGCACAACCCATTTCCCTTTGTAATCAGAAAGTTTAATGTTTTTGAATTCACCATCTACAAAAGCGGTTGCTTCAAAATCTGGGGCTTTTTTACCAACTTTTGCTACCATTTTTATCTCCTTCTTCTCTTCTTTATTATCTATTGATAGATTCCTTTCATCCTCATAAGAAAGAATTGGCCCCTTAGCGGGCTCAACACATGAACTTTCTGGTTTAGGCATAATACTCCTCCTTTTTAAGGTTGATATACCTTTGTTAAAATTTTATAAATCATTTAACCTAAAAACATTTTATTAAACCTTCTTACTTATATTATCTTTTTAAAATATTAATTCTCTATACTTAAAGAATAAATAATTGAATTAATTTCTATTTTTTCGATTAAAAATAGTAGATTTATAATTATTAAAAATAATAACTATTATTATTTATATCATAACAATATTAAAATTGCAATAACGTTTTCAATAATGTATTGATAAAGAAAAAATAATAGGTTAAAGTATCAATAAATGGATAAGAGTATGATTTCAAAAAGAGCAAAAGAAATGCCATCCTTTATAGTAATGGATGTGCTGGAAAGGGCGAAACAATTAGAAGCAAAAGGTGAAAAGATCATACATCTTGAGATAGGAGAACCTGCTTTTGATACACCTGATGCAATAAAAAGAGCTGCTAAAGAAGCTTTAGAAAAAGGTTACACACATTATACTCATTCTCTTGGGCTCCTTGAGCTAAGGGAAGCGATAAGCCGTCATTATTATGAAAAGTATAAAGTTGATATATCTCCTGACCAGATCTTAGTAACTTCCGGCACCTCTCCAGCTATACTTCTTATATTTTCTGTTCTCTTAGAACCAGGAGATGAGATAATCCTATCAAATCCATCTTACCCATGTTATCCAAATATCATAAGATATATAGATGGTGTCCCTATTTTTATAAATGTATATGAAGAAGATGGTTTTAGCTATCAGCCGAAAGCGATTATTCCAAAGATTTCAAAAAGAACAAAGGCGATTATGATTAATTCACCCTCGAATCCGACTGGTCAACTATTAAGCCCATCAAAAATGGCTGAAATCGTCTCTCTCTCCCCTTATATAATCTCTGATGAGATATATCATGGATTGGTCTATGAGGAGAAAGAACATACTATTTTAGAGTTCACTAAAAATGCCTTTGTGATAAACGGATTTTCAAAACTCTATGCTATGACAGGATGGAGACTGGGTTATATTATAGCACCAAAAGCTTTTATACGTCCAATGCAAAAGGTGCAACAAAACTTATTTATTTCTGCTAATGCTTTTGTTCAAATAGCTGGCATTACTGCTTTAAAAGAAACAAAAAATGATGTTAATAGGATGAAAAAATTATATAATGAAAGAAGAAAATATATGATTAAAAGGTTAAAGGAACTTGGTTTTGGAATAATGATAGAACCAAAAGGGGCATTTTATATCTTTGCAAATGCTAAAAAATTTACCAACAATTCATATAAATTTGCCTTTGAAATGTTAGAAAAAGCTAAAGTAGGAACAACCCCTGGAATTGACTTTGGTTCCAATGGAGAGGGTTATATTCGTTTTTCTTATGCAAGTTCTATTGAGGATATAAAAGAGGGAATGAATAGAATTGAAGAATTTTTAAAAACCAACTGATTAGTCCGTAAAAGAAAAATATGTACAAACTAATTAAATCGATTTACATCCCGCTATATTAAAATTTATTGATTTTTCCTTATTTTCCATTTATAAAAAACCTTGAAAGGAAAAAAATATGAAAATAGAAAATTTAGTAAGAAAAGGTATACTTGAAATACCCCCTTATATCCCTGGTAAATCTAAAGAAGAAGCAATGAAAGAGGTTAGGGCACCTAAAATCATTAAAATGGCCTCAAATGAAAACCCTTTAGGCCCCTCTCCATTAGCTGTAAAAGCAATAAATGATTCAAACCTTTTAAATAATCTCCATATCTATCCCGAAGGCAATAGCCCTATGGTTGTTAAAGAGTTATCAGAAATATTCAATATTCCAGAAACATGGATCGCAGTATCTAATGGAGCAGACAATATCATTACCTTAATAGGGCACAGTTTTATAAATGAGGGTGATGAAGTAATCATTCCTTTCCCAAGTTTTGCTATGTACAATATCATAACAAGAATAATGGGTGGGGTTCCTATTATAGTTCCTTTAAAAGATTTCCATATTGATTTAGAAGGGATGTTAAATAAGGTCACAAAAAAAACAAAGCTTATATTTCTATGTATCCCTAACAATCCAACAGGGACAATTATTACAGAAAAGAAACTAAACAATTTTTTTGATTCTCTTTCAGACAATATTTTAGTAATTATTGATGAAGCTTATTATGATTTTATTACAGATAATAATTATAAGGATGCTTTGCATTATATAAAAGAAAATAGGAATGTTATTGCTGTTAGAACCTTATCAAAGATATTAGGTTTGGCTGGGCTTAGGGTTGGCTATGCAATTGCTAAAGATGAGATAATAGATTGTCTCTTAAGAGTAAGAGAACCTTTTCCTCTTACAACAATATCTCAAATGGCCGCAGTTAATGGTTTAAGAGACAAAGAATTTTTTGAAAAAAGCCGACAAGTAGTAAAAGAAGGGAAAGAATATCTTTACAATGAGTTAACAAAAAGGGATATAGAATATATTCCTACTCAATCTAACTTTATCTTTATAAATATGAAAAAGGATTCAAGAGTGATCTTTGATGAATTTTTAAAAAATGGTATTATTATTAGACCTGGTTATATATGGGGCTATGATCATTATATAAGGGTTTCTATTGGCACAATGGAAGAAAATAGATTTTTCATCAAAACCATTGATAAACTCTTAGAGGTTTAACGATGAAAACAATAACCATTATTTCTTTCATTATTTTTTCATATCTTTGTGGTTCACTACCAATAGGGGTAATACTTTCAAAACTAAAAGGGAAAGATCCAAGAGAGATTGGAAGTAAAAATATTGGAGCAACAAATGTAATGAGGGCAGCGGGAAAGTTCTTAGGCATCCTTACTCTTATAGGAGATATAGCAAAGGGAGCTGTTCCTGTTATTTTAGCATGTTTATTCTTTGACAATCCCTATATTATCGTTATATCTGCTTTAGCAGCTTTTATTGGACATATTTTCCCTATATTCCTTAAGTTTAAAGGTGGTAAAGGAGTAGCTACTGCTGTGGGCGTGTATCTTGTAATAAGTCCTCTATCTGTTGTTATGGCAATCTT
>JAFDIG010000246.1 GCA_019308145.1 Deltaproteobacteria bacterium
CCACACATTACTGCATGAGCAGTTCCAAGAGGTTCTGGTTGTTCTGCGAAAAGAATTGGAGTATCTTCAAAATAAACTTTAATTTTCTCCCCCTCTTTACCTACAACCACTACCAAAGGATTTGCGTTCAGTTCATCCTTTATTGTAGTAATAGGATAAAATATCATTGGCTCCCCTGCCATAGGATGAAGAATTTTGGGGATAGAAGATTTCATCCGTGTACCCTTACCAGCGGCAAGTATAATGGTTGCGATTGTTTCCACAAATAACCTCTTTGATTAATTAGCCCGTACTGAAATACGTACTAATTAAATTTAGACTGATTTCTTCAGTCTGAAAACAAAAGATAAAAAACCCTTTTCCCATATTTTTCAGATTAATATTTTTAACCTAAGTCAAATACTTTTTTTACAAACAATAAGAAAAATTAGTTTTAAATTATACTCTAAAACTAATAAGTGTCAAGACTTAAAACAGCAAGCTTTAGATCCCTTGATCTTTTAGATAGAATGAAATATATTAAAAAAGTAAAGTCTATTTTTTATTTTAGGAATTGAGGTAATAAAGGTGAAAATAATTAAACTTTTTATATTTATTTTACTCATAATTATTGTTTCTCTTTCAGGTTTTTTATGGGGCACATACACCTATTTCTCACAAAACCTTCCTTCAGTTTCTGCCCTTAAAAATTACAGACCTAAAACCGTAACCACCTTTTATGCAGATGATGGTACAGTCATCGCTGAGATATTTACTGAAAAAAGAAAAGTTGTGCCTATTAACAAGATCCCAAGGAGGTTAGTGGAAGCATTTGTAGCAGCAGAGGATGCTAACTTTTTTACTCACAAGGGAATCGATTACAAAGGGATCTTAAGAGCTCTCTATAAGAATCTTGAAGCAGGAGAAATTATACAGGGCGGAAGTACGATAACCCAGCAGGTGGCAAAATCATTACTTTTATCTCCAACACGGAGTTGGGTTAGAAAAATTAAAGAAGCAATATTAGCATATAGAATAGAAAAAAACCTTACGAAAGAAGAGATACTCTATCTTTATCTAAATCAGATTTTTTTAGGACATGGTGCATATGGTGTAGCAGCAGCTGCAGAGAATTATTTTGGTAAAGATATCACTGAAATTAATTTAGCTGAAGCAGCAATCTTGGCTGGATTACCCAGGGCTCCAAGCCGCTATTCTCCCTATAAACATCCAAAAAGAGCTAAAAAGCGTCAAGAATATGTACTTAAAAGAATGGTAAAAAATGGATATATAACAAAAGAGGAGATGGAACAAGCTCTTAACACCAAAATAATTATTAAAGGAGTTAAAAATCCATTCTTTGAAGTCGCTCCCTATTTTGCCGAATATGTCCGTCAAAAGCTTGAACAAAAGTATGGGAGGGAAGTCGTTTATAATGAAGGTCTTAAAGTATACACAACTGTACTTCCTTCATATCAAAAGGCTGCAAGAAAAGCTATTTTAAAAGGATTAAAAGAATTAGATAAAAGACAGGGCTATAGAGGTCCTATAATGCACCTTGAAAAGGATCAGATCCCTAATTTTTTAAACAAAGTAACAAAAGAGATAGGAGATGAACCTTTAAAGATAGGAGAGGAATATCCCGCGGTTGTCACTAAAGTAAAGGGAAAGAGGCTATATATTCAAATTGGAAAAATAAAGGGGGTTATGTATTTAAAAGATCTATCCTGGGCTCGTAAACCAAACCCTGAAATTCCCTATTATGCAGGCAAACTAAAAAGATTATCAGATGCATTTAAAGAAGGTGATGTTATAAAAGTTACCGTAAAAAAAGAAGAGATTAAAAAAGGCAAAAAGACAAAAGAGGTTTACCGTTACTATCTTGAACAAGACCCTATTGCAGAAGCATCTCTTTTATCTTTTGAAACCAAAACTGGTTATGTTAGGGCTATGGTTGGTGGAAAAGATTTCATGAAAAGCCCTTTTAATAGAGCAATTCAAGCAATAAGGCAGCCGGGTTCTTCTTTTAAACCTATTATATATGCAGCAGCAATTGATAAGAACTTTACTCCTGCAACGATAATATATGACTCGCCTGTGGTTTTCAGAAATGTTTTAAAAAAAGGAAATAGGGATTGGAAACCTCATAATTATGGAAATACCTTTTATGGTCCAGTAAGACTTAGGGTAGCATTGGAAAAGTCTATTAATGTTGCTACCATTAAAATTTTACAAGATATTGGAGTTGATTATGTTATAAAATATGCAAAAAAGTTAGGTATTACTTCTAATCTTGAACCAAACCTTTCTTTAGCATTAGGTTCTTCTGGATTAACCCTTTTTGAGTTAACAAGGGCTTACTCAGTATTTGCAAATCATGGCTTTTTGATAGAGCCGATCTTTATCAAAAAGGTTGTAGATAGAGATGGTAAAGTTTTAGAGGAAAACATCCCTCCTGTGTTAACCGATGATCCAAATGAGCCAAGAAAAGCAAAAAGAGTTATAAGCAAAGAAACTGCTTATATTATCACCAGTCTTTTAGAAGGGGTTATAAAACATGGAACAGGTTGGAGAGTAAAAAAGTTAGGGAGGCCAGCAGCAGGAAAAACAGGAACAACAAATAATCTTTTTGATGCTTGGTTTATTGGATTTACACCTGATCTGGTGACAGGTGTTTGGGTAGGTTTTGATGAGGAAAGATCTCTTGGAGAACATGAGACAGGCTCAAGGGCTGCCAGTCCTATATGGCTTGCTTTTATGCAAGAAGTATTACAAGACAAACCAATAAAGGAGTTTGTTCCTCCAAAAGGAATAGTTTTTGCTAAAATTGATAGTAAAACAGGAAAGCTTGCAAACAAAGATTCTAATGACACTATTTTTGAATGTTTTAAAGAGGGCACAGTTCCCTCTTCTCCTGAAGAAGAGGAAAATGTACCATCTGAAGATTTCTTCAAAACGGAGATATAAAGTTATTGATTGAAAAGATTTGTATATCAAAGGAAGCAATATCCTATCCTTATACAAAAAAAATCATAGAATATAATCCAAACATAAAGATCGAATATATTGATGATCTAAAAGAATTTTTTAATGAATTATCAGATAAAGATGATCCAATAAAAGAAGGGAAAAAAATTCTTTTATTACTCCCTTTTTATGGGAAAAAATTAAAAAGATGTCCTGGTACAAAAAAATATCTATGTTGTGGATATCATGTTTTAAACATAATGACCAACTGTCCCTTTGATTGTAGTTATTGTATACTACAAACTTATCTCAATAATCCTTGGAATCTTTTCTTTATAAATATCGAAGATTTCCTTTTAGAAACAAAAAATGAATTAAGAAAAAGGGAAAGTGTGGTTCGCATAGGAACAGGAGAGTTGGCAGATAGCTTAGCCCTTGAACCTATTACCAATATCTCTTCTTTACTAATAGACTTTTTTAAAACTATCCCAAATGGTATCTTAGAACTTAAAACCAAATCCACAAATATAGAACCTCTTTTAAAGCTTGATCATAGGGGGAAAACGGTCATATCCTTTTCTTTAAATCCAGATGAGATAACAGAGGATGAAGAAAAAGGAGCATCTTCATTTAAAAAAAGAGTCAAAGCAGCAAAAAGAGCTCAAGATGCTGGCTATTTTATTGGATTTCATTTAGA
>JAFDIG010000247.1 GCA_019308145.1 Deltaproteobacteria bacterium
TGGAGCTAAGATTGGTGTATTGGTAGAAGTTAACTGTGAAACTGATTTTGTTGCAAGAAATGAAGAGTTTCAAGAGTTTGTAAAGAATATTGCTATGCATATAGCAGCAATGAACCCTCAGTTTTTAAGCCGTGATTCAGTTGATGATGAGACCCTTAAAAAGGAAAAAGAGATATTAAAATCACAGGCTATTGAATCAGGAAAACCTGAAAAGGTGATTGATAAAATAGTTGAAGGGAGGATGAAGAAATTTTTTGAGGAGAATTGTCTTTTAGAGCAGCCATATGTAAAGGATACTGATAAAAGTGTTGAAGATTACTTAAAAGAGACAATAGCTAAACTGGGAGAAAATATTGTGATTAGAAGATTTGCAAGGTTTCAGGTTAATGAGGCAATAAATTGAGAAAAAGAATAAAAAATCCAAAAAGGATTTTGTTAAAACTAAGTGGGGAGATTATAGGAGGCGAAGCAAAAAAAAGTTTATCCTTTAATAATATATCATGGATTGCAAATGAAATTATAGAGATAGCAGATCAGGTAGAAGTTGCTATGGTTGTTGGGGGAGGAAACATTATAAGAGGGACAGAATCAAATGATGTAGATAGGGTGACCGCAGATCAAATGGGAATGTTAGCTACTATTATTAATGGGTTAGCATTAAGGGATGCTATAAAGGCTAAAGATGGAAAAGCACGTTTATTTATTCCTGGCAATATTACAGGAATTGGATCGTCTTATTCCCCTGAAGTTGTTAAAGATTACCTTAAAGCAGGAGAGATAGTCATTTTAGCTGGTGGAACAGGAAATCCATTTTTCTCTACTGATACTGCAGCTGTTTTAAGAGGTGCTGAAATTAAAGCAGAACTGGTTATGAAAGCAACAAAGGTGGAAGGAGTTTTTGATGCTGATCCTGCTATTAGCCCTAATGCAAAGATGTTTAAATATTTAACTTATCAAGAGGTAATTGAACGTGATTTAAGGTTTATGGATGCAACTGCTTTGATTTTAGCAAAAGAGATAAATCTTCCTATAGCAGTTTTTAATTTTCAAAAACAAGGGAATCTAAAAAGAATTATTAATGGGGAAGAGATAGGTACTTGGATAAACTAATATAAGGTTTCAGGGAGGGAATATGGAAGCTTTACTTAAAGAGTATGATCAAAAGATGGAAAAGACCCTGAAAAGCCTTGAAAAAGAGTTGAGCAAGATAAGGACAGGACGGGCTAATCTTTCTTTATTTGACGATATCAAGGTAGAATATTATGGAACACCTACTCCTTTAAAACAGCTTGCGACAATGGCAATACCAGAGACAAGATTGATAACAATCCAACCTTGGGATACAAATATTATTGGTGAGATAGAGAAAGCTATATTGAAATCAGATCTGGGAGTAACCCCTGCTAATGATGGTAAGGTTATACGTATAACTTTACCTCGCCTTACAGAGGAACGAAGAAAAGATCTGGTAAAAATAGTCAAGAAAAAGGGAGAAAATTCAAAGGTATCTATACGAAATATACGTAGAGAAGCTAATGAAAAGATAAAATCAATGGAAAAGAAAAAAGAAATCTCACAAGATGATATGAAAAGAATGCAGGAGAAGATCCAAGAGTTGACAGACTCTAAGATAGAAAAGATTGATAAGATCTTGGCTGAAAAAGAGAAAGAGATAATGGAGATCTCATAAAGAGTTCAAAGAGATGAACCCATGCCTTATTTTATAACTGATAATTGCGTAGCTTGTGGTACCTGTGCTGAGGAGTGTCCAGCTGATGCTATAGAAGAGGGTGAAATATATAGAATTAATCAGGAACTTTGCAGCCAATGTGGTATATGTTATGAAGTTTGTCCTGTTGAAGCAATTGAAGAAAGGGAGGAAGTTTTAAATAATTAGTTTTTTACTGCAATATTAAATATGACCTAACTAATTAAACTTAAAAAATAATCCTGTGGACTTAAGTTTTTTCCTTGGGGTGTTAACATCTTCTGTTATAGTTGGGTATAAAAAGATATTACAGTTAATACCGATAGTTACAATATAAAATTTTTAAAAATAGGGTAACATAAGTAAATTTCTATTTTTTGGTTTAAAACATTATTATATGTCCTTAAGGTTTTCTTAAGGTTTTAACATTTTGGATAAATGGATAAACTTATAAAAGAGAAGCTTCCTCGTCATGTAGCTATTATTATGGATGGAAATGGGCGGTGGGCAGAGAAAAAAAATTTAACAAGAATCCAGGGACATATAAAAGGGATTGAATCAGTAAGAAATATAGTTACATTTTGTAGAGAGCTTGAAATTCCATTTCTTACTCTTTATGCTTTTTCTGAGGAGAACTGGGGACGACCTAAGGAGGAGGTCTCTGCTTTAATGGAACTACTTAAAAGATATCTTATAGAAGAGCTTGAGGAAATGGATAAATATCAGATTAAGCTTAAAGCGATAGGGGAGCTCTCAAGGCTGCCTTTAGATGTTTATGAGACACTTATCGATATAATAGAAAAGACAAAAGATCATCGTGGTATGACGTTGGTATTAGCCTTAAGTTATGGGGGAAGATCTGAAATTATTAATGCTGTAAAAAAGATAATAAAAAGTTTAAGCAAGAGAGATATAAATATCGACGAGATAACCCCTGAATTATTTTCACATTTTCTCTATACTAACGATATCCCTGATCCTGATCTTTTAATTAGAACAAGCGGTGAGTTAAGGATAAGTAATTTTTTGCTATGGCAATCTGCATATACTGAATTTTATTTTACTAAAACTCTATGGCCAGATTTTGATAAAGAAGAATTTTTAAAAGCCCTTATAGATTATCAGAGTAGGGAAAGAAGATTTGGTCTTACAATGCCCTCCAGAAAGCTGAACCAGTGATGTTTTTCATTCATTTTAAAAGATTCCATAATATAAATATTGCAAGAGTATTTACCGCAATCATTACTCTTCCTATTGCTGTCTTAGTTGTTCTTTATGCTCCTGATGTTATTTTTTTTGCTATGGTTTCTTTTTTTATTATTTTAGGTTTAAAAGAGTTCTACTCAATGGTTCAACCTATTTCAGGGAAAATAGATAAAATAATAATTATGGTTTTAGGGCTTTTTGCACCAGTTATTGCCTTTTTTTTAGATTCTCTAAATAGTTTTCCTCTTTTGTTATTTATCTTTTTTTTACTTTTTTTTGTTAATATACTGAAGAAGATAGAGATAGATGATCTCTATAAAAAGATCAGTTTTGGCTTTTTTGGTATTTTTTATGTTAGTTTTCTTTTTGCTCATATGATTTTATTAAGAACTTTACCTGATGGAAGGTTTTGGACTCTTTTTCTTCTTATTGTAGTTTGGGCTACAGATATTTTTGCATTTTTGACTGGAAAGATATTAGGGAAAAGAAAGCTCATACCTATTTTAAGTCCAAATAAAACCGTTGAAGGTTTTTTGGGTGGGTTTATTGGTGGTTATTTTGCAGGGGTTGTTTTTTATTTGATCTTTTTAAAGAGTTATTCCCTTTTATTTATACTTTTTGTAGCACCTTGTTTATCTATATTAGGTCAAATGGGTGATTTATTTGAATCAATGCTTAAACGTTCTGTTCAGATAAAAGATTCAGGAAGCTTTTTTCCTGGTACTTGATAGGCTGGATAGCTTACTTTTTGCCACACCATTATTATATTATTTATTGATTTTTTATTATTAATTAGTTTGTACTGAAAAATAGAATAATTGCTTTAACCTGATAAAATCAGACTGAAAATAAAAATGAAAATTTTTTATTTTTATATTATATTTTGGTTATCATTTCTAAGATCAGATGAGATGATAAGAAAAAGGAAAGGTAAAAAAATTGAAACATATATCAATCTTAGGTTCTACCGGTTCTATTGGGATTCAGACATTAGATATAATTAAAAATCATCCTGATCTTTTTAAAATAGAAGCCTTATCTGCTGGCAAAAATATTGAAAGATTGAAAAGCCAAATAGAGATTTTTCATCCTTCATTTGTATCAGTTGCAAATAAAGGTGATGCAGATTTATTATCAAGCAAATTAGATTATCCTGTTGAAATTAGTCATGGATTAAATGGTTTAATTAAGGCTGCAACATATCCTAAAACAGATATTGTTGTCGTTGCTCTATCTGGTAGTATAGGAGTTTTACCAACCTTTTATGCAATTCAAAAGAAAAAAAGAATTGCTTTGGCAAATAAAGAAGTGCTTGTTATGGCAGGACGAATCATAATGGAAGAATCAAAAGAAAAAAAGGTAAGGATTCTCCCTGTTGACAGTGAACATAGTGCGATTTTTCAAGCTATAAAAGGGCACTGTAAAAATGAAATAAAAGATATCATACTTACTGCATCAGGAGGACCATTTTTTAATTTTTCCGAGGAGGAACTGAAAAATGTTACTATAGAAGATGCGTTAGCGCATCCAGTTTGGAAGATGGGGAAAAAGATCACAATAGATTCGGCTACTATGATAAATAAAGCAATGGAGATTATAGAGGCAAGATGGCTTTTTGATATCCCTCCAGAAAAGATCAAGGTATTTATTCATCCTCAATCTTTTATTCATTCAATGGTAGAATATATTGATGGCTCAATCATCGCCCAGATGGCTTTCCCAGATATGAGGATACCAATTTCTTATGCCCTTTTTTTCCCAAAAAGAGGAAAGATTAATGTCCCTTGTTTGTCAGCTAAAGATTTGCCAAATCTCTCATTTTATGAACCAGATTTTCTACGTTTTCCTG
>JAFDIG010000248.1 GCA_019308145.1 Deltaproteobacteria bacterium
TGATTTACGTGACAAAAAGGCTATTACTAGAACTGCTACAGCTTATCTTAAATTGCTTTTCCCTAATCTTAAAGTAAGTAAGGAGGAATTTGTGAAGTATTGTGTCCAACCAGCAATTGAATTAAGACAACGAATTCGAGACGAGCTATGGAAAATGGACAAGGAATATAAGAAAGTTAATATAAGAGTTGAGGACAACTACACATAGTTTTGGTTTCTTTCTGCTAATGCAAAATTCAATGGAATGAATGAGACTTGGGTATTTAAACCTGATAAGGAGGCTTTTTTATAAAGAATACAACAATCTCAATATACTATATTGCTTATATCTATATAGGGTGTGAAACTTTAGTTTCTAATATAAAAAAAAAGGAATATATTTGCCAAGATGATTGCCAGATATGAACTCAAAAAGGAATATCTAAAAATTGAATAACCTTAAAAGGATTATCTATATTAAAAGTTTTGATCACTTTGTTTTCACTTATCTTAAATAAGCATCAATAGGATATCCCCTCTCTTCCCAATAACCTATATCTTGACTTTTTTTAAATTCAACTCTTTCTACCCATTTAACATTTTTATAAGCATACATGCTTGGGACAATTAGCCTAAGCGGTTTTCCTTGTTTTGGGGATAGAAGTTTGCCATTTAATTGGTAGGCAAGGATTGTCTCGTCCAGGAAAGCTTCTTCTAATGTAAGGCTGTCCTTATAAATGCCACCTGAGGCATAAAATGTTACAAATTTTGCTTCATCTTTGATCTTTGCTTTTAAACCAATAGATTTTATAGTAACTCCTACCCATATTTGCTTTTCTACTCCCCAACCTTCCACACATACAAAATCAGCTATGATCTCTTTTTTAGGAAAGGAAAGGAGATCATCTAAACTTAAGGAGATGGGGTTATTAACAAGCCCATCAACCTTAAGTCTCCATTTTAAAGGATCAAATTTAGGAGTGCTTTCTACAGATCTAATGGGAAATCTTTTTAGACTTCTCCAGCTTCTTTTTTCCATTTTAATTCTTTCCCTGTTTTAAATTTTTGAGGCAAATACAAAGCCAAAAACAAAATAAAACCAATAACTTTTGGCAAGATATGAGGCCAGAAAAATAAAACGGTGGCAACTATAGCTATTCCCCTTTCATAAAAATGAAGTTTCTTTAAAAAATAGCCTTCAAAGAACATTGTAAAAACAAAAAGGCCGAAAGTTGCAGAGATAGCGGTTGCAAAAACCTCCCATAATGGTCCTTCAAAAAGAATGGGAGAATAAGCAAAAAGAAAAGGAATAATATATAAACCCTTAGCAAGTTTCCATGCAGTAAAACCTGTTTTCATTGGAGGAGAGCCAGAAATACCTGCTGCTGTATAAGCAGCAAGACAAACAGGTGGGGTTACATTTGCATCCTGGCTGTACCAGAAGATAACCATATGAGCAGCAAGGAGGCTCATACCAAGATGGGTAAGTGCTGGAGCAGCAAGAATAGCAAGAAATATATAAGATGCAGTAACAGGAAGTCCCATCCCTAGCACTAAAGATGCTAACATTACAAGTATAATAGCCCAAAAGAGATGACCCCCTGATAAATGAAGCACCATCCCAGAGAAAGTAATTCCCATTCCAGTGATAGAAACCACCCCTATAACAATACCTGCACATATCAAAATGGCAGCTGTAGAAAGAGAATTTTTTGCTCCTATATACATGGCGTCGAGGATATCTCGTATTCCCATTCTGCTTTCTTTTCTTATCCAGCTTGAGACAACAATAGCAACAATACCTATCGCAGCTGCATATGTAGCTGTATAACCTGTAACTAAAAGTATTACTAAAATTGCTATAGGTAAAATAAACTGAATACCATCTTTTAATACCTTACCTAACTTTGGCAACTGATCCTTTGGAATAGGTTTTAAATTATATTTTAGAGCTTCTATATGAACAAAAAAGGCAACTGAAAGAAAATACATTACAGCTGGTATTATAGCCACTGCGATGATTTTGATATAGCTAATCCCTGTCCATTGAGCCATGATAAACGCACCAGCTCCCATGATTGGAGGCATCAGCTGTCCACCTGTTGATGCTGCTGCTTCTACTGCTGCTGCAAAATGAGACTGATACCCAGATTTTTTCATAAGAGGAATAGTAAATGTCCCGGTTGCAACAGTATTAGCTACAGCGCTTCCTGAAACTGAACCCATAAATCCACTGGAAATAACAGCTATTTTAGCTGGTCCACCGATTCTATGTCCTCCAATTGCTTGAGCTAACTTTATAATAAAATCCCCAGCACCAGATTTTAATAAAAATGCTCCAAAAAGTATAAAAAGGAAGACATAAGTGGCAGAGACAGAGCAAACAATACCAAATATCCCTTCATCTGTTAAATACATACGGTATAGAAGTCGTGTTAAAGCTACTCCTCTATAATTAAACATGCCAGGAACATACTTTCCAAACCATAAGGCATATAAAAGGAAAACAATGGATAAGAAAGGAATGAACCAACCAACTGCACGATATGTTGCAATTAAAAGAAGAATAATAGCAATTGCAGCAAATATGTAATCTCTTAAGATTGCTACTGATGCGCGTTCTAAATGGAGTTGTTCTTCAAATAAAAGGATATATAAAGCAACAACTACTCCTAATATGGCTAACACCACGTCAAGCGAAAATAGACGATTAGGCTCTTTTTTTGATATAGGAATAGTGAGAAAGACAAGAACAAGCACAAAGCCAAGATGAACAGCGTTTCTATATATACCTGGCATTGTTCCAAAGGTGTTCACCCACAAATGGAATAGAGACATGAGAATACATATAATATAAATAATTGTATTAAATATCTTTCCACGATTTCTTGCTGTTTCCACCTTTTCATACATTTTTTATCCCTTTCCTTACCTTTGTTGAAGTTTTTTAGAAATAAACAGAATGTCATCATCTTGTCTTTTTATTTTAGATACTAAGACAATAGAGTACAGGGACGATAAAAATTCGTCCCTGTATTGTTTGTGAAAAGGAATTTTTTTACTTAATTTCTGGTGGAATTATCTCTTTAGCAACAGGTATCCCTTTTTCTTTGTAATATTTATAAGCACCTGGATGCAATGGAGCAGGTAATCCATTTACAGCAGAATCAAGAGAGATGAAACGGCATGCCTTATGTATATTGATAAGGTAAGGTAGATTTTCAAAAATTGTTTTTGTTAAAAGATAAACAGTTTTTTCATCAAGATCCTTTCTTACACCCAAAAAGTTTGGTTGAGCAATGCTTTTTATAGCTTTTTTCTGACCAGGATAGGTATTTGCAGGAATAATGTATCTGAAAGCAGGGTAAGCGCTTTTGGTTTGAACGGTTTTTAATTGCTCATCTGTGAACTCCAAAATCTTGATATGAACACCTGGGGTGGCAAATAGGTTAGTTACAGCAGAAACAGGAGGACCAGCACATAAGCTTGCTCCATCTATTTTTTTATTTTTGATAGCATTAGCAGATTCTGTGTATCCAAGATACTCAGCTTTTACACTTTTTCTATCCATACCAAAAGCACTCATGATGGTAAGGGTG
>JAFDIG010000249.1 GCA_019308145.1 Deltaproteobacteria bacterium
AACCCTTATTTACGGGGTATTTAATTTTATCAATTTTGCCCATGGTGAACTTATCATGTTAGGCGCATATTTTTTCTATCTCTTCATAAATCCTCCTTTTAGCTTTATTATACCTTTTGCTTTGATCTTATCTCTATTTTTTACATCAATAGCTGGCTTAATGATCAATAGATTTGTTTATCAACCCTTAAAAAATTCAAGCCACCTAACATTGCTTATTTCTACATTAGGTCTTTCTATATTTTTGAGGAATTTCGCTCAATTCATATGGGGAGCTCAAATCAGAGATTATCATTTCGCACTAAAAAGAGGATTTTTAATAGGTGGAATCTCTATTACAACAATTCAAATTGTCATTATTTTAACATCTATTATAATTATATTTCTTTTATATTTCCTCTTTAGTCATACTATTATAGGAAAATCAATGAGAGCCATGTCAGATAGCCAAGTGTTATCAAGAATAGTAGGTCTTAACGTAAAAAAGATTACAATTTATGTATGGATTACAGCTTCTTCCCTTGCTGCTATCGGGGGTATTCTGCTTGGGGCAGATACTAATCTTCAACCTGGCATGGGGCTTATTAATTTGATAAAGGCTTTTGCAGCAACACTTCTTGGAGGTGTAGGAAACATTTGGGGAGCTCTTTGGGGAGGTTTTATTATAGGTGTAGCAGAAAATTTAGGAATATGGGTCATCTCCCCTGGTTATAAAGATGGTATTGCTTTTGCTATTATTCTTGTTATGCTCCTTTTTCGTGCTAAAACTATTTTTCTTAAAAGTTAAATTAAAAATTTATTATTTATTTTAAAGCTATGGATTTCATTTTACATATTCTCATAATGATATCAATCTATTCAATATTTGCTATGAGCCTAAACCTCGAATTAGGCTATACAGGGCTTTATAACTTTGGTCATATTGCCTTTTTTGGAATAGGGGCATATAGCTCTGCTATACTCTCTAAAGCAGGTTTTGGATTTTTTTTCCCTCTTATTATTGGGATGGGATTATCTATTATTGCAAGTTTTATTATTGGAATTCCTGCCCTAAGGCTAAGGGGAGATTATTTTGGCATTGCTACATTAGGTTTTGGTGAAATCATGAGACTTTTCTTCTTAAATGAAGCATGGCTCACAAGAGGACCAATGGGAATCCCTGGGATTTTACCCCCATCCTTTTTTGGTATTATTATCAATACTCTTCCAAGATTTCTCATCCTAAATCTTATCTTTATGATATTGATCTGGCTTTTTCTTTATATATTAATAAAATCCCCATTTGGAAGGGTGCTTAAAGCAATTAGGGAAGATGAAGCAGCAGCTCTATCATTAGGGAAAAATGTTTATCTTTTTCGGTTAAAATCTTTAATGATTGGATCTGCTATTGCCGCTATTGCTGGTAGCTTATGGGCTCATTATATATCTTATATAAGTCCAAATGAGTTCACCCTTACTGAAACCATTATTGTATTGCTGATGGTGGTTTTAGGAGGAGAGGGAACATTATCAGGACCAATAATAGGTGCTTTAACTATCATAGGGTTTCAAGAGATCTTAAGATTTTTTAATCTTCCTCCTTCTTTATCACGTTATATCTATCCTTTAAGAGAGATGGTTTTTGGACTAACGCTTGTTCTTCTTATGATATATAAACCTCAAGGGATTGTAGGTAGAAGAAAAGATGCTTAAGATTAAATCTGTTTCAAAATCTTTTGAAGGGATAAAAGCAGTAAACAGCTTAAATATGATTTTAGAAAAAAAGGGAATATATGGGCTCATTGGTCCAAATGGTTCAGGGAAGACAACCCTTTTTAACCTCATTTCTGGCTTTTTACCAATAGATAGTGGGGAGATCTTTTACAGAGGGATTCCTATACATGAAAAAAAGCCGTATCAAATATACAATATGGGATTAGCAAGAACCTTTCAGTTAACCCGTATCTTTCCAAAGATGACCGTTATAGAAAACATGATGGTCCCACCAAAAAATCAGAAAGGAGAAAAGATTTTTAACTTATTTCTTAACAAAAGGAAGGTAATCGATCAGGAAATAAATATACGTAATAAGGCTATGGATTTGTTAAACTTTGTTGGACTTTTCCCTTTAAGAAATGAGCTTGGCAAAAACCTTTCTTATGGACAACAAAAATTATTGGAACTTGCAAGAATATTAATGGGAGAGCCAGAAATGATCCTGCTTGATGAACCTACTGCAGGAGTAAACCCAACTATGATCCGTAATCTTATGGAGATGATAGAAAAACTCTCTGATATAGGTAAAAGCTTTCTCATAGTAGAGCACAATATAGATGTTGTTATCGAACTTTGTAGATGGGTTTATGTTCTTGACCATGGAGAAAAAATAGCAGAAGGAAGACCAAATGAGATCAAATCAAACGAAAAGGTAATAGAAGCATATTTAGGTGTTTAATATGTTTGAAGTTCATGACTTAAGAGCAGGTTATGGCAAAATAGAAGTAATTCATTCTGTTTCTATAAATGTAGATAAAAATGAGATAGTATGTATAATCGGACCTAATGGTTCAGGGAAATCTACCCTTCTGAAGAGTATTTTTGGATTAATCCCTATCTATTCTGGCAAGATAATATTTGAAGGAAAAGAGATAACTTATTTAGCTCCCGAAGAGAAAGCTAATATGAGGATAGCGTATATCCCTCAAGATGAAAATATATTCCCATCCCTTTCAGTAAAAGAAAACTTAGAGATAGCTTCAATGGTTTTGCCTAAGGAAAAAAGGGAAGAAAGGATTATAAACACCCTCAAATGGTTTCCAAATTTAGCAAAAAATGGAAAAAAGAAAGCATCAAAACTTTCAGGTGGGGAGCAGCAGCTCTTAGCACTCGCAAGGGCTTTTATTGTTGAGCCAAAACTTATCTTATTAGATGAACCATCTTTAGGGCTTGCTCCAATGATGATAGAAGAGATTTACAATCATATTATAGATATAAATAGAAAAGGGACTGCCTTTCTTATTGTTGAGCAAAACGCGAAAAAAGCCCTTAAGACAGCGAATAAAGGATATGTTCTTGACCTTGGAAAAAATCGTTTTGAAGATAGTGGCGAGGGGCTTCTTAATAATCAAGAGGTACAGAGGCTTTATCTTGGAGGATAACTATCATTGAAGGATATTGTATCAGAGATCATAACCATAGGAACTGAAATCACTTTAGGTAAAATTATAGATACTAATAGTGCTTTTATCTCTCAAGAACTAATAAAGATAGGGATAACCACACCAATAAAATCCTCTGTTGATGATAATTTTAAAAGGATTTCTCAGTTATTAAATCATGCAATAAAAAGAAGTAATGTTATTATAACTACCGGTGGGCTTGGTCCAACCGAAGATGATATAACAAGAAATGTTATAGCAGAGGTGTTCAATAAAAAACTTGTCCTTCACCCCGAAATCCTTGGGCATATAGAGAGTTTTTTCAAAACACGTGGCTATTCAATGACCGAAAATAACAAAAGACAGGCATATATTCCTGAAGGTGCTATTATTATCCCTAATCCAATTGGTACAGCCTATGGATTTTTGATTGAAATAAATGGATAGCTATTTAATCTTTTCTTTACCAGGTGTGCCAAGAGAAGTTAGACTTATGGTTAAAAATTTTGTTATCCCTTTTCTTGAAAAAAGATTTTCAAATTTTTTAAGTTTTGTTGAAATAAGAGAATTAAATTTAGCTGGTATCAGTGAATCCAAAATAGATCATTTGATAGGTGATATTATAAGAAAAAGCGAAAACCCTTCAATAGGACTTCAGACTTCTGATAGAAGAATAAAGATAAGAATTGTCGCAAAAAGCCATGCAAGATCTGAAGCAATTGAGCTTATTAAAAATGCTGAAAGAATAATAATAGATAGGGTTGGAAAACATATATTCTCAGAAGGTGATACATCCCTTGGAGAAGTGGTAAAAAAATTAATTTCAATTAATAAGTTAGACTTTTTAGTTATAGATGGAATTAAGGGTGTTTTGATAAATAGTTTAAATGATATTCAACTTGGTATTGTTATTTCAAAATTAGAAGAACTTTCTCTTCTGTTTCCAGATGTTAAACTAAATCCAAATTCCTTTGATCCTAAAATATATGGAAAAGAGATTACTTTAAAGATGGCAAAAAGATTTTCAAAGGAGATAGTTCTTCTTGTTACTGCTGAATCCAAAGAAAAAGATGATAAAACTGAAAAGATGAAAGTATATATAACACTCTATTTTAAAGGAGAGACTAATTTCAAAGAATACAATTTTCAGGGTGATCCTCAACAAAATCGTGAAAGAGCAGCTACATTAGCACTTTTCCTTTTGTTTAAAAGATTAAGAAAAGAGTTTGGTAATTCATTTCTTAATTCTTAAAAAGATTTGTGGTTCACAAAAAGAGTTGACGAAAGAGTAAAAAGTATATATATTCATAAAAATTTTATAATTAAAAAATCAGGAGGTTGAATATGTCCATTAGAATAGGGATAAATGGCTTTGGTAGAATAGGACGTAATGTATTTAGAGCATCGTATAAAAATCCAGATCTTGAGTATGTTGCTGTTAATGATTTAACAGATTCTAAAACCTTGGCCACTCTTTTAAAATACGATTCAATTCATGGAATCTTTGACGCAGATGTTAAGGCAGAAGGAAAAGACATTATTGTAAATGGTAAAAGGATTGAGGTTTTCTCTGAAAGAGAGCCTGCAAAACTCCCATGGAAAGATCTTAATGTAGATGTTGTTTTGGAAAGTACAGGACTTTTTAGAAAAAGAGATTTGGCAGCTAAACATTTAGATGCGGGAGCATCTAAGGTGATTATATCAGCTCCTGCTGAAAATCCAGATGGAACTTTTGTTTTAGGTGTAAATGAAAAGGAATATGATAAGAATAAACATCATATTATATCTATGGGATCATGTACTACCAATTGCCTTGCACCAATAGCAAAGGTTTTAGTGAATGAATTTGGGATTGAACATGGTTTGATGACTACAATTCATTCTTATACAAATGATCAAAGATTACTTGACCTTCCTCATAAGGATATTAGAAGAGC
>JAFDIG010000250.1 GCA_019308145.1 Deltaproteobacteria bacterium
AAAACAACAATTATAAAAAAAGTAGCTGAGAGATTAACTATTACTGCATATGGATTTTTTACTGAAGAGATAAGGGAAAAGGGAAAAAGAGTTGGTTTTTCTATCAACACTTTATCAGGGAAAAAAGGAATACTGAGTCATATAAACATAAAAAAAGGGCCAAAGGTCGGAAAATATGGTGTAAATTTAAATGATATAGATAAAATTGCTATTGCTTCTATGATCCCTAAGGATGACAAAGGTATAATCATAATAGATGAAATTGGAAAGATGGAGTGTTTTTCAAAAAAGTTTATAAAAACTGTAAAAGATATCTTAAAACTACCTAATCCGATTTTAGGAAGTGTTGCATTAAAAGGCGATGGTTTGATAAAAGAAATAAAAGGGATGAAACAGATAAAGCTCATATTTGTTAATGAGGAAAATAGAAACAGCCTTCCAGATTTAATCTTAAATCTATTACAATAAGGAAAGGAGATATGAAATTAAAGAAAAACTAAAAATAGGAACTCGTGGTTCAAAATTAGCTATTATTCAAACCCAGCTTGTTAAAGCTGAAATAGAAGCTAAATTTCCTGAACTTTCTTGTGAATTGGTAACAATAAAAACAAAAGGCGATAAGATTATTGATACCCCTCTTTCACGAATAGGAGGAAAGGGGTTATTTGTAAAAGAGATAGAAGAAGCTTTACTAAAAGGTGAGATAGATCTAGCCGTTCACAGTATGAAGGATATGCCAACAGAGCTTCCTGATGGCCTTCATATAGGTGCTGTCCCCAAGCGAGAAGATCCACGAGATCTCTTTGTTAGCCTATCATATACTGATATAGAAAATCTTCCAGAAGGAGCAAGGATTGGAACAAGCAGCTTAAGACGTGTTTCTCAGCTCTTACATTTACGTCCTGATCTTGAGATCATCTCTATCAGAGGAAATATTGATACAAGAATAAAAAAGATCAAAAAGGATAATCTTTATGGAATAGTAGTGGCAGCAGCAGCTGTTTTACGGTTGAAATTAAAAGATTTTCTATCAAAACCTATTCCAATCGCAAAGTTCATACCAGCAGCAGGACAAGGGGCACTTGCAATTGAAACAAGGCTAAATGATAAAAAAACAAATAATATAATTTCAGCAATAGATGATAAAAAAACAAGAATAGAAATAGAAGCTGAACGTGCCTTCCTAAAATTCTTGCAAGGAGGTTGCCAAGTCCCAATTGGTGTTTTTGCAAAAATTAATGATAACTTTATAGAGATAGAAGGTGTAGTTGGTTCCTTAGATGGCAAAAGACTTTTCAGAGATAGCATTAAAGATAATGTTATTAACTATAAAAAGGCAGGAGAAAGTTTAGCAAAAAAACTCCTTAATGATGGTGCTGATAGGATATTAAAGGAAATCTATGGAAATGGAGAAAATAAACCATGAAGAGGGGTAAAGTATATTTAGTAGGGGCAGGTCCAGGCGATATTGGTCTTATCACAGTTAAAGGGTTAAAAATAATTGAAAAAGCAGATGTTATTGTTCATGATTTTCTTGCTAACAGAAGGCTCTTCTCTTTTGCTCGTGATGATGTTGTTATTATTGATGCAGGTAAAAGAGGTGGAAAACATTTAATGAGCCAAGAAGAGATAAACAGGCTTTTAATTGAGGAAGCAAAAAAAGGCAAAATGGTTGTTAGATTAAAAGGAGGGGATCCTTTTATCTTTGGCAGAGGAGCGGAAGAGGCAGAGGAGCTTGCTAAAGCAGGGGTTGAATTTGAGTTGGTTCCAGGGGTAACATCTGCTATTAGTGTACCAGCCTATGCAGGAATACCATTAACCCATAGAAGAATCAATTCTACCGTTGCTTTTATTACAGGGCATGAAGACCCTGAAAAAGAAAAAAGTTCTATTATCTGGGAAAAACTTGCTACTGCTTGCGATACGCTTGTTTTTCTGATGGGTGTAAAAAATTTGCCAAAGATCGTAAATAATCTTATAAAATACGGAAGAAAAACTCATACTCCTTGTGCTGTTATAAGATGGGGAACAACCCCATCTCAAAGAACTGTTATATCGAGTTTAAGTGAGATAGTGGAAAAGGTAAAAAAAGAAGGAATAACTGCGCCTGCAATCTTTGTTGTTGGAGATGTTGTAAAACTAAGAGAAAAGCTTAACTGGTTTGAAAAAAAACCTCTATTCGGAAAAAAGATCATTGTTACCAGGGCAAGAGAGCAGGCAAGTGAATTTGCTAATTTACTTGAAGAGTTTGGAGCTTTTGTGATCCAATTCCCTACTATAAAAATCTCCCCACCTTCTGATCCTTATCCCCTAAAAAAAGCTGTTAAGAATTTAGAACAATACGACTGGATTATATTTACAAGTGTAAATGGTGTAAAATTTTTCTTTGATACCCTTTTTGAGATGAATAAAGATGTAAGGGAACTAAAAGGTATTAAGCTTTGTGCAATAGGTCCTGGAACAAAAGATGCTTTAGCAAAAAGGTCGCTTAAAGTAGATCTTATGCCAGATGAGTATAGGGCTGAAGCAATTGCTGAGCTTTTTGAAAAAGAGGATATATCAAATAAAAAGATTCTTATACCAAGGGCAAAAGAAGCAAGAAAAGTGCTTCCTGAAATGCTTGAAAAAATGGGTGCCTATGTTGATATTGTGGAAGCATATCAAACATTGGCTGTTGCTGATGACCCAGATAAAATTCTTTCTCTTATAAAAGAAAATAAAATCGATATGATAACCTTTACAAGCTCTTCTACTGTAAAAAACTTTTTTTCAATCTTAAATAAGGAAGATAAGGAGATTATAAAAGATACATCTATAGCTTGTATTGGCCCCATTACTGCTAATACCTTAAAAGGGTTTGGTTTTTCACCTGCTATTATTCCAGAAAAATATACAATCAACTCCATGGTAGATGCAATAGTAAAATTTTATCAAAAAAAGGAATAAAGATTTTTATATTAGGAGTTTGAGCTTCCTAAATAAGGATACAAAAATGAATTATTTAGATCTTAATATAGACCCAAAAGAGCTTATAAAACTTATTAAAAAAAGACGTTCCATTAGGGAATATATAGATAAACCAGTGCCAAAGGAGATCCTTAATGATATCCTTGAAGCAGCAAGATGGGCACCAACAGGTGCAAATATACAGCCTTGGCACTTTGTTGTTGTAACAGATGAATCATTAAGAAAAAAGGTTGGTTTAGCTGGGAGGTTTCTTTTTGTAGGAATTAAACATCTTTCAAAGGCACCTGTTATTATTGTTTTATGTGCTGATATGAAAAGGAGTAAAAGATTTGCTCTTTTTGATGTCACATTAGCTGGTGCACAAATAATAACAATGGCAACTGCTTATGGCCTTGGGACCTGTTGGATAGGAATTTTTGATGAAAAGAAAATAAAAAATCTACTTGAAATCCCTGAGGAGATAAAAATAGTTGGACTTATAACACTTGGATATTTTGAAAAAGATATCTCCCCTCCTCCAAAGATAGCGTTAGAGAAGATTGTTCATTGGCAAAGCTGGAAAGGGGGAATTCCACAAGGAGTTATCGACAAGATTACA
>JAFDIG010000251.1 GCA_019308145.1 Deltaproteobacteria bacterium
AGAGCACAGAGTTGCATCATTGACTACAACCAGTTTGAATGAAATTCTCAAATTATTTCCAATGCAAGGCACACCATTTAACTGTTGTATAACAAGCATAAAAGCTCATGCATCATCTTCTGAAAAATCGAGGCCATTAATCGATGACCAGGAATACGGGATTATAGGATACATTGACAAAAGCTCGGATTCCTTTAATTTGGACTACAATATAATATTTAATGAAGAGGATGGCATGCCAGAAAACCCATTAGACAAGAGAGGAATTAACAGAGTACTGACATCAATGAGAAAGCTTGGCTTCGAGGATGCTGCTGTGGATAATTTCACAGTAATAGTTAGGGATAAAGAGATTGGGAGATTGGCAGGTATAGACGAAGAATTATTTCACTTAACTATGGTATCTGAACCTGTCGATGGCGATATGGATAGGGCAAAAGTAAAGGAACACGAAGTAAACGAGAGATTATTCAAATATCATGGGTTCAAACATCGTATTATGCATTGTAAGAAATTAATTGACCGTAGGCAAGAACTTACAAAGAAACAGAGCGAACAAAAACCATTAATTCATTGGAGGGGTTCAACTATAACTTCTTTGAGATCACCAATAAAAGTCGCTCAAAGAGTAAAAGAACATTTTGGAGAATATGGACTCATAAAAAAATATGGTCAGGGAAGTGAGGATACTTTGGTGCTATTAGATGTGTCTAGGTAAACTCATAAAAAATGACAATTAAAAATATAACATATGTGGATATCGACAAATTAGAGGTTGATAAATGCAACATTAGGCAGGGCATATGGGATGCAGATACAGAATTAATAAATTCAATAAAACAACAAGGAATACTCGAGCCATTAATAGTTAGACCACTTTGGGGAACTAATGATGATACAACTTATGGTATAGTTTGTGGGAGCCGCAGGTATAATGCTGCAGTAGAAGCAGATATAAAAGAAGTTCCGTGTATAATTAAAGAATTGGACGACAGAGAGGCTAGGGACTTATCAATGATTGAAAACCGACAGAGGAAGGATACGCCTAGATGGATGGATATTGAGTGGGTTGGACTTAACTACAAGGATTATATAAGTGAAGGTTACACTCATAACGAAGCAATTGATAAATTAGAAAGTACAGGATTTTCTTATCCGACCAGAGAAAGATACGTAAGAATTTTTCAACTACCCACCGAGATAAAGGGATTGTTGAGGGAGCCGCCAGACAGAACTACATATCAAAAAGAGTATATCATGCGGGTCACACCAAAAATTATTAACAATACACTTAGTTTGGGAAATGCTGATGCTCTTACAAGAATTATGGATAAATATGATACTGAGAAACTAATGGAAATAGCTATTTTTTTCATTAGTATAAAAGAAGAAATTGCCGATAAAATAACAAATGAGTTAGTTTTGCATCCAGAGAAGTCTGTAAAAGAAATTTATAGAGATATATCAAAAAAAGAGTACGGTGTTAAGGAGAAAATCATTAAATTTGATTGGGAAATTTGGAAAGCAATAGAAGATATATGCATGGATAAACAACTACATGTTGATAAGTTTTTAACGAACACTATACGAAAGAGATTAGTCAAAGAGGGGTATTTAAAATCTGAGAAGCTTGTAATAGATGAGGTTATCGAACGTTCGGATAAGGAAAATAAAATTGAGGTTAGGGTTACCAAAAGCAGACTACAAAAATTTGGATATAAGGTTATTAAACAAAAAGGAGATATCATTATTTTGAGATGCCCAACAAAAGATGGACATGGATGTTTTTTCAGAGCATATAATAGTGGAAGAATATCCACAATTACAATAGAAAATCCTTCATCATATGAAAATCCGAGGGAAAGGCTAACAGAAGAAAAAAATAGATTAGAAAGAAAAAGATAAATCTGTTTACAAAAATATTAAAAAGGCAATAAAATTACCATACAAAAGTAAAAGTAGGATGGATGATAAAATGATAGAAATAAAAGATGATAAGTTTTACATATTGGATAGCGAAAATGGTAAATGGATTTTTGCAACTGAAGACGAGGCAATTAAAAAATTGAAGGATACTGCAAAGAAGAGCAATCCAGAAAAGACTAGGATTATCGAAGTTGATATCAGTGGCGATGAGTGGTCGATAAAACAAGTTCCGTGGTCAAAAATAGCAATGAAAATAATAGGGGGTGACTAAAATGACATATATCTTGGAAAAGAGTTTGAATGTGATTGCGGGAAAAAATATAGAATCGAATTGCATAGAATTGTAAATGACGGGGAAGGGTGTGATTCGATGAATTGTGAAATAAAAATAATAGAGATATAAAAATAAATGATGTACCAAGTTATTTATAAGACAACAATCATCTCTATGATGTGGTAAGGATAAATTTTGAGAATTTCCCCAAAATTAAACAATCAACCCAAATATGGTGCATACCTGCTTCTGTTGAAAATGTTGTAAAATATCACGGTGGGGATATTTCCCAGGTGGATATAGTTATTGAATTTATTCAAAAGTTCACATATTTTAAATCGATTTGTTTTGAAAAAGTGAAAGACATTCTTGATGAAAGATATGGAAAAAATTTTGAGTTTATAGTAAAATCACTTAGTAATGGTGATTTTAAAACTGGGAATGATGTTATAAGTTATGCAGAAGATTGCATAAAAAAAGGTTTACCTTTAATTGTATCTATGAAACCCTTTAAGAGTAGGGGAGCACATATGTATACAATTATTGGTCTTGATGATGATATTGTTGTAGTATTTGATACGAATCCAGACGTTAAAGGGTACACAAGGATGCCAAAAGATAAATTTATAAGGGATTTATCTTCAGATATGGGTACTTTACTAATAAAACCAAAATCATAGACCGGCTCTCTAAAATTTGTTTGGCATTCCCGCAGGAGTTGAATGTCTAAAAGTATTTATACTACTGTTCTGCATATTTTTTATTTAATGACAGACTTTCTTATAACAGAAGTCATTCAAAGTATTAGAAAAGAGGAAAAGAAAGGCAAAACTAAATTGCAAATATCACGAGAATTGGGGATAAATTATAACATAGTGAAAAAATACGCTAAGGATACCAGAAATAGGAGGACATACACTCCACAGGATATCCAGCAGATGAGAGAATTGGTTAAAAAGACCAATAACAAAGCTGGAGTGGCTAGACAAATGAATATACCGTATGATATCGTCCTCAAAAACGCACTTGATATCAAGGTCCGAAACAAGACCTTTGGAGCGAAAACCTGGGATATACTGCGGGAGATTATGGAAAAAGGCTATGTCTATCTAAACAATGGAAAAACAACCAAGGTTTACATGCTGAGAAAACATTTTCCATCTATACAGATGGCACGAGTAAAAGGGAAGTCGATAGCTTTTTTGCCAGACAGGAAGGAGGAGGCGATGAGAGCCATGCTGCAGAAATTTGATAAGAAGGTGTGGAGCTATCAAGAGCTGAGAGCGGTTACAAAGTTATTTGATCGCGATTTAACAAACCGAGAAAAACAGGAATTAGTTGATAATTCTAAATTACATCCGAAT
>JAFDIG010000252.1 GCA_019308145.1 Deltaproteobacteria bacterium
CAGAGGTTGAAAATGAAAAAAGTATAAAAACAATAAAAAACAAATAAAATAATCTCTTCATATTGCCCCCCTTTGTTAAAAAATTAATAAGATTTAGCTAAAAAATTTTAAATGGATAAAATAGAATGATGATGTATATGTAATATATCAAATAATTTAATATAAAAAATTATATTAATATTATGTAATATTATAACATATATTTTTATTATATCAACTATAGAGTATGGCCGATATCATATATAAATAATTTAACTGGTTTTATTATTTTTTATTAAAAAAGAGTGATATTTAATAAGACTTAAAATATAAAGAAATTATTAAAAATGAATGATAAATCCTCTTTTTAAGAGATTCAAATATGAAGCAAATTTAATCATTATCTGAAACAATCCAAGTCCCTGTCTTCTTATTAAGTGCATCTATCATTTTTTCAGGAAGGGTGATTATAGTAGGATTGCCAGTTGCGGTGCAGAATTCAATAGCTGCTTCTATCTTTGGCCCCATGCTTCCAGGATGAAAATGACCTTCTTTAAAGTACCTTTTTGCCTCATCAACTGTCATTCTATCAAGTAATTGTTCATTTTCCTTTTTGTAATTCAAAGCTACTTTCTCAACAGATGTAGTAATAAGCAGAATATCAGCTTTGAGATCACGAGCAAGAAGGCTTGTGGCAAGATCTTTATCTATAACTGCTTCTATACCCTTTAACTCTCCTTCTTCCTCTATCACTGGTACGCCACCACCACCACAGGTGATAAGGGGTATACCCATATCAACAAGTATAGAGATGATCTCCCCTTCTATAATCTTCAAAGGACGAGGTGATGGAACAACTCGCCTATAACCTCTTCCAGCATCTTCTTTTACATCCCATTTATCTTTTTTGACCTTCTCTTCTATCTCCTCTTTTGTGAAAAAAGGACCTATTGGTTTTGTAGGATTTGAAAAAGCAGGATCATTTTTGTCTACTAACACTTGAGATATTACCGTAGCAGCTTTTTTATTTATTCCTTTTTTATGCAAAGCATTGGTAAGGACTTGTTGTAACATATAACCCATCCCACCTTCAGTATGAGCACCACATATATCTAAAGGAAGAGGATAAACGATATCCCTTGCTGCTTCCACCCTTCTCAGCACATTGCCAACCTGCGGACCATTCCCATGTGTTATCACTATTCGGTATCCTTTTTCTATTAAATCTGCTACATGCTTTAAACTCTCCCTTGAATTCTCAAATTGCTGTGGCACGTTTCCTTCCTGACCTTCACGAGAGATAGCATTTCCACCTAAAGCAACTCAAGGTAGGCTTTTTTAACAAGCTCATTATCAAGGAGTTCCTTGCCTGTTCCTTCTAAGATCACATTTCCTGTCTCAAGAACATATCCACGATGAGCTAAGGATAAAGCAGCCTTTGCATTTTGCTCTACTAAAAGAACAGTAACACCTTTTTTATTGATTTCATCTATGGTAGCAAATATCGATTTTACAAGCATGGGAGCAAGTCCTAAGGATGGCTCATCAAGCAAAAGAAGGGTAGGATTTGCCATCATTGCTCTTGCAATGGAGAGCATCTGCTGTTCCCCACCAGAGAGGGTACCTGCCATCTGTTTTTGTCTTTCCTTTAAAACTGGAAAAAGCCCGAACATCTTTTCAAGGTTTTCACTAAATGTTGACTGATCTCTTAAAGAGTATGCACCCATCTCAAGATTTTCCATAACTGTTAACTTTGGAAATACTCTTCTCCCTTCAGGAGATAAAGCAATTCCAGAAGCAACTATTTTGGCAGAAGGTGTACGAGTAATATCTTTTCCATTAAAAAATATCTTCCCGCTTTTAGGCCTTATAATGCCAATTATGGTTGATAATGTAGTAGTTTTCCCAGCACCATTTGCACCTATTAAGGTAACAATTTCACCTTTATTTACTTCAATCGATATCCCCTTTAATGCTCGAATATGACCATATGTTGTTTCCACTTGTTCAAGTTTAAGCATCTTTTTTCTCCTGTTAATCTTTACCTAAATAGGCTTCTATAACTCTTTCATTCTTCCTTATTTCCTCAGGGACTCCTTCTGCTATCTTCTTCCCATAATCAAGCACGATAATGCGTTGAGAAATGTCCATAACTACTTTCATATCATGCTCTACCAAGACTATTGTAATGCCTAAATCCTTAATTTGTCCTATCAGGCGGATTAGATCCTCAGTCTCCTGAGGATTCATCCCTGCGGCAGGCTCATCAAGCAGCATAATCTCAGGTTCAGAAGCAAGGGCTCTCACTATCTCCAATCTCCGTTGATCACCATAAGGCAGGTTTTCTGCCTTCTCATCGATATATTGTTTAAGATGAAACAGATCAAGAAGTTTAATTGCCTGCTCTCTTATCATCACTTCTTCTTTTCTCTGTTTAGAAGTATGAAACAGATCATCTATAAAAAGGCTCTTTACCTTTGGATGATGCCCTACTAAGACATTCTCCAAAACGGTCATCTGTTTAAAGGGACGAACATTTTGAAATGTTCTGGCTATACCCATGAAGGCTACAGTATGAGGCTTCATACCGTTAATAAGTTTATCTTTGAAAAGAATCTTCCCAGTTGTTGGCTTATAAATACCAGAAATCAAATTAAAAATAGTGGTTTTGCCAGAACCATTAGGACCTATAATGCTTAGGATTTCCCCTCTTTTTACTTCAAAAGATACATGATCAACAGCTACCAAACCACCAAAATTAATACTTAGATCTTCTATGGATAGAATTCCCATCTTTTATTCCCTTATAATTGCTATTTTTTAGATTTTCTGAGGTTTTTTTAGATTCCGCCTCAATATATCAATACCCCCCATTGTCCCTTCTGGTAAAACAACAATAAGAATCATTAATATTAATCCATAAATAACCATACGATAATCAGCAAAAGCGCGCATCAATTCCAAGAGGAAGGTAAGACCTACTGCTCCAAAGATTGGACCTATAATAGTACCCATTCCTCCTACAATAACCATAACAAGAATATTTATTGATTCTCCTAAGGTAAAGCTTTCAGGACTTATAAAACCAATATAGTGGGCATAAAGGCTACCTGCTATACCAGCAAGAAAGGTGCCACTTAAAAAAGCAGTCAATTTATAAAAAGTAAGGTTAACACCTATTACCTCTGCTGCTGTCTGATCCTCTCTAATTGCAACAAAAGCCCTTCCTGTTTTTGAGCGAACAAGAAAGTAATTGAGTAAAAGGGCAATAATAACAATGATAAAAACAAGATAATAATATACTTGCTTTTCAGAAAAATCTATAACGAAGCTGCCAATGGAAAACTCTCCAGGAGATGGCACACCTGGGATTCCCATCGGTCCTCTTGTTAGGCTTTCCCAATTCATAAATATCTGGTGAGCAATCTCTCCAAATGCTATGGTACATATAACAAGATAAGGACCTTTAAGTCTTAAAGCAGGAAAACCTAACATTAACCCAGCGATTCCAGCAGCTATACCTCCTATAGGAAGAGCAAGCCAAAAAGAAAAGTGCAGCTTCATCATCAAAAGTGCTGATGTATAAGCCCCTATACCATAAAAAGCAGCATGTCCTAACGAGAGTTGTCCTGCATATCCTAAAATAAGATTCAATCCGAGCACTAAAAGTATATATATCCCACTTATTATAAGTGTATGTAAATAATACTCATTTTCTGTTATTAAAGGTATAACAAAAGCTATAATCAATGAGGCTGCAATTAGAAAAGTTTTTGCTGATTTGAATTTCTGCTTCATCATTTTTACACCTTTTCTGGGATGTACTTCCCGAAGAGCCCTTCTGGCTTAACAAGAAGAATTAATATAAGTATAGAAAATGGGATAAGATCCTTTACTTCAGAAGAGATAAAACCAGCGGTTAAATTTTCCGCTATTCCAATAATAAAACCACCAACAATAGCACCAGGAACATTACCCAAACCACCCAAAATGACTACAACAAAGGCTTTAAGGCAAGCTTTAAGACCCATAACAGGACTTACTAAAAAGAGTGGAGCTATAAGAACACCTCCTGCTGCAGCTAAGGCAGAGCCAATAAAACAGGTAAGCATCGCAATGCGATTGGTATCTATTCCAACAATTCTTGCTGCTGTTAGGTCTTGAGCACATGCCCTCATTGCTTTTCCCATTTTTGTTTTTTGAATAAAAAGGGTAAGCAAGATAATAAGAGCGGCTGTTACGGCAAAAACGAGAACCCTTTGCATAGAAAGTGAAAAAGGTCCTAAATTCACAAAGATATCAGAATATGGGGTTCCAACCCTCCTTGGTTCAGCACCAAAAATCAAGATAGCACCATTCATTAAGAAAATGGATAATCCCACAGTGCCTAATATCATACTTGTATGAGGTTTACCCATTAAAGGGCGAAAAGAGAAACGTTCAACAAGTATGCCAAAAACTCCCATAACAATCATTGATATAACAAGAGCTAATAAAAAATTTATATGCAAAACCGCGATAAGAAAAAAACCAACATAAGCTCCAAGCATATAAAGTTCGCCTTGAGCAAAATTAACTATATCTAAAATACCAAAGATCATGGTTAATCCCAGGGATAAAAGAGCATAGATACTGCCCAAGACAACTCCATTGATCAATTGTGAAATAAAGGTATTCATTCTTAGCCCCGCTTTACTTTAATTAGGGGTGCCTACAACAAAATAGGC
>JAFDIG010000011.1 GCA_019308145.1 Deltaproteobacteria bacterium
AATGACACTTTTACCAGGAGATATTATCGCTACTGGAACAACATCAGGTGTTGGGCCCATGTTTTCAGGGGATAAGGTGGATATATATATTGAGAAAATAGGGACACTAAGTAATACTGTAATAAAGCAATGAAATTCAAGTTAGTTGATTTATTAGGAGAGATTTATGAGCCAACAATTTATAGAAAGAAGAAAAGATAGAAGTGATATACCTTATAAAGCAGCAAAAAAACAGTTAGAATATATAGCAAGGGAAGGGGAATTTAAAGCTGCTTTGATGACCACAGAGGATGGACTTCTTGTTGTTGATATCTCTTCTCAGTATAATAATGAAGAACTTGGTGGAATCGCTGCTTTGTTAAATGAGGTAAAAAAGAGAATAGAATTGGTTGTTCAGTTTCAAACAGATCAAATTGTTATAAAGGATCGCTCTGGTTTATCTTTTATTTGCAGATTTTTTAAGGTTTTGGGGCAAACTGTATCTTTAACAGTAATAGCCCCAGAAAGTTCTCCTAAACAGGAGTTAACTGATAGAGCAATACAGGGGTTAAAAAGAATTTTAGAAAGAGAAAATATCTAAATTCTTTAAAGCTTTTTAAATAAAAGATTATATTATTTAGCCAAAAGATTAACTTTTTAATTTATTTTGTAAAAACTCAAAAAGAATTATACTTTATTCACAATGCTTTAACACATCCTTTAAGGCAGCTCCTAACTTTTCATCAGGAGCATTTAAGTTTAACTCTTTTATATAACCATTTGAGATAAAAGAACGAGTCTTATTTTCCTTTCTTGTAGCTTTTAAAATAAAGACTCCCTCGCCTTTTTCGTCCGGCAAAAAATATACCTTAATCAGCTTATTTTTCATACTAAAAACAACCTCCCTCTTAAGTTAACTATGCAATATCAATCATTTAATCATAAAAATATATTATATTTTTATTGTTGTCAAATATGTTATACGTTCAACATTTTAAGTTTTAATAAATTAAAGGTATTCCGTTATTTTTAATAAGACTTTCTATAAAGTTTTTCTAATAAATTGAAATAATTTTTTGATATTAAATAGTTAAAGTTCTAAGAAAATGGAAAATTCTTTTTTGAGGAGAAGAGGAAAAATCCTTATTATCTTTACAATTTGACAAAAGTGTATATAAATATTAAAATTTTTTATAGAGGATAAGAGGTGGTGAGGTTATGAGAGAAGAAGAAGTAAAAAGAAGGATGAAAGAGCTTATAAAAGAGATAGAATATCATAACTACAGGTATTATACCTTGGATGATCCTGTTATTTCTGATGCTCAGTATGACAGATTGATGAGGGAACTTGAGGAACTTGAAAAAAAATATCCTGAACTGGCTGAACCAAACTCCCCTACAAAAAGGGTAGGTGCCCCACCACTTGAAGTTTTTGGAATCGTTACACATTCTATCCCAATGCTCTCCCTTTCTAATGCCTATTCAGAAAATGAGGTTATAGAATTTGATGAAAGGGTAAAACGTCTTCTTTCTGTTAACTCATTAGAATATGTTGCAGAACCAAAAATGGATGGATTGGCAGTTGAGCTTGTATATATAAATGGAGAATTTATACAAGGTTCAACAAGAGGCGATGGTTTTACAGGTGAAGATATAACCCAAAATTTAAGAACAATAAAAACTATCCCTCTTCTGCTTATTTCAGATGATAAGATAAAGATTCCTTCCAGATTAGAAGTAAGGGGAGAGGTTTATATGACCAGGGATGGGTTTAAGAGATTGAATAAAGAAAGGGAAGAGAAAGGAGAGCCTCTTTTTGCCAATCCAAGAAATGCTGCTGCTGGTTCCTTAAGGCAGCTTGACTCAAAGATAACAGCTAAAAGACCTCTTTATATCTATTGTTATGGTGTAGGAATAGTAGAAGGTATTGAATTTTCAACTCATTGGGAGATGTTAGAAGCCTTTAAAAAATGGGGCTTAAGGGTAAATGAACTGATCCGAGTTTGTAAAAATATTGAGGAAGTTATAGCCTTTTATCATGAATTGGAAAAAATAAGAGAAAGTCTGCCTTATGAGATTGATGGTATGGTAATCAAAGTAAATAGTATCGATTTCCAAAAACGTTTGGGGGAAAAAGCAAGATCCCCTCGATGGGCATTGGCTTATAAATTTAAGGCTCATCAGGAGACAACTACAATAAAAGATATAATTGTTCAAGTTGGTAGAACAGGAGCACTTACCCCTGTGGCTATTTTTGAGCCAGTGAGAGTTGGAGGAGTCGAAGTAAAGAGAGCTACACTTCATAACCAGGATGAAATAGAAAAAAAGGATATCATGATAGGAGATACTGTTATAATAGAAAGAGCAGGGGATGTTATACCAGAGGTTGTTAAGGTAATAAAAGAAAAAAGGGATGGGACTCAACGTAGATTTAAAATGCCTGATAATTGCCCTATATGTGGCTCTCCTGTTATAAGGATAAAAGGGGAAGTTGTACCAAGATGTATTAATATTGCATGCCCTGCACAAATAAAGGGTAGGATACGTCACTTTGGCTCCAGAAATGCTATGGATATTGAAGGGTTAGGTGTAAGCCTTGTAGAACAACTTGTTGATAAAAAATTGGTAAAAGATGTTGCTGATCTCTACTTCCTTACCCTTGATCAACTTGTACCTCTTGAGAGAATGGGGGAGAAGTCCGCAAAAAATCTTTTAGAAAGTATCGAGAAAAGCAAAAAAAGGGAACTAAAAAGGCTTATATATGCTTTAGGCATTCGCCATGTTGGAGAACATTTGTCAGAAATTATAGCAAAAAAATGGAAAAGTATAGATCAACTTTTTACAGTTACAGAAGAAGAACTTCTTGAAACACCAGAGATAGGCCCAGAAGTGGCAAGCAGTATCATTTCTTTTTTTAAAAATGAAACTAACAAAAAGGTTATAGAAAGGCTCAAAGAAGCAGGTGTCTCTATGAAAGAAGAGGAAGAGGAGGAAAAACCTGCTAAATTAAAAGGATTAATATTTCTATTTACAGGCGCTCTTTCTAACATGACAAGAAGCGAAGCAAAAGAAAGGGTTGAGGCTTTAGGGGGTTCTGTTGCATCCTCTGTAAGCAAACGAGTAAATTATTTAGTTGTAGGTGCTGAACCAGGTTCTAAATTAGAAAAGGCAAAAGAATTAGGTATAACAGTTATAGATGAAAAAGAGTTTTTAAAGATGATATCATAAGTAATTCACGTTAAAAATTATACGTGAATAAAGCTCGTATGGTAGGTTTTTATATCTGACCATTATGATTTTCTATTGGTGGTATATGAAATACCATTTTTATATTTTTTATAAATATATATTTTTATTAAAGATTTAGATAATTTTTTATTGTGACCATTTTAAAAAAGAAGATACTTTTTATCACTAACAGTTATCCAGACAAAATAGAGCCTCATAGAGGGCACTTTGTCAGATTTCAGGCAATAGAGCTTTCAAAAGATTTTGACACAATAATACTTACCCCAAAAATTTATAATAAAACCCCTTTTTTTGAAATAGATGAGAACATTCCAATATACAGATTTCCGTTTTTTTCAGGAAATAAAAAGCTTATAGAATATAAAAAAATCCCTTTTTTCAAGATGTCTATATATTTTTTATCAGGATTTATCCTTGGCTTTTTTCTTATGATAAAGAATCGTTTTCATTTGATCCATGCACATTGGGTAGTGCCTACAGGTATTATTGGAATATTTTTAGGGATGATTTTTCGTTGCCCGGTTATTTTACATGCAAGAGGAACAGATATAACTTATCTTTTTAAAAACCGATTCTTTAAAAAGCTTGGCAAATTTCTTTTTAATAGGGCAGAACGGATAATCTCCGTAAGTGATAATCAAAAGAAGCTTATAGTTGATTCCTTTTTTATCCCTGATGAAAAGATATCTGTAATTCCTAATGGGGTTGATACATATCTTTTTTCTCCTAAGGAGAAAAATTTTGTAAGAAAAGATCTAAAATTACAAATGGAATCTTTTATTATTTTATTTATTGGTGGTTTAATTCCTGTTAAAGGCCTTTTTAATTTAGTCAAAGCAGCCTGTATTTTAAAGGAATATAAAGACAAACTATACTTTATTATCATAGGAGAAGGGGAGGAGAAAAGCAAGTTAATCAAAATAGCTAATGATTTAGAGGTATTGGATTTTTTCTTTTTTGCTGGGCAAAAAGCTCATGAAGAGATTCCTTTATGGATGAACGCTTCTGATCTTTTTGTTCTTCCAAGTCTTTCTGAGGGATTACCTAATGTTGTTTTAGAAGCACTTTCTACGGGTTTGCCTGTGATTGCTTCAAATGTGGGGGGAATAAATGAGGTTATTACTGAAGAGGTAAATGGACTTCTTTTTAAACCAGGGGATCCAGAAGATTTGGCAAAAGCCATTTTAAGGGTGGTAAAGAATCCATCTTTATTTAATAACATGAAAAAGAATGCAAGAGAAAGTATAAAAAAATTGGATTCTATGAAGCAAATAGATAAAATTAGAGATCTTTATAGAAGATGTTTTAATTGATTTATAATCGAAAAGATAAAAAAGAGTTTAAAAAGATAGAGATTATTCGGCTAATATCTTTATTATTTCAGGAAAGATTTTCTCTGCCACATCTCTTCTCGCTCCTCCATGGGTTATAATAATATATTTTCCATCAGATACCTCTTCTGCTAATTCCTTTATATAAGATGCTAAATAAGGGAAAAAGGCAGGAGTTAATCCTTTATCTCCATAATCTCCTACAGATGTATCATGTCCAAAATTATGTATGATCATAGCAGGTTTAAACCATTTTACCCTTTTTGAAAATTCTTTTTCAACCAGTTCTAAATATTTGATATCAGAAGATTGCCAGCCTACATCAATATCTATTTTTGTCTCTTCTTCATCAATCGTGTTAAAATTACAGAAACATACATGTAAAACATTTGGATCTCCTTTAAACATAGCTCTTGTTCCATCTCCATGATGGCAATCTGTATCTAATATTGCAAACCTTAAGATTTTATATTTTTTTCTAAGATTATGTACCATAGGCCCTGTGCATGATAGATAAGTACCTCCCCATCCAGAGGATGGGCCTGCATGATGTCCTGCAGCAACAGAGAAGACAAGAGCGTTTTTTAACTTTCCTGTAAATACCATCTCAGCCGCCTTTACACATCCCCCTACCACAAGTTTTGCTGCTTGATAATACCACCTTTTTTTTACATCCTCGATATAATCTTTTGTATGAACCTCATAAAGCAGTGATTCTTCTACTGAGGTATCCTCAAACAATTCTATATTAGGTCTTTTAATGATTTCCTTTAAAATTTTAGGGAAATTCATAAATTTATTCCCAATAATAGGCCAATCTTCAGTTGAAAGAAGTGGATGAAAGAATACTCCTGTTTTCATTTTTTACCCCTAATAGAAATCTCCTCGATCGCTTCAATTGCCATTTCTAATGCTTTTTGTGCAGAGGCAAATTTTATATCTATCCTTTTCCCTTTAAATTGAAATCGCTTAACCTTTGTTTCAAAAGGGGTGGCAACACCTATAAAAACAGTGCCTATTGGTTTTTCTTTGCTTCCACCTGTTGGTCCCGCAATTCCTGTTACACCAATTCCAATAGTAGTTTTAGCATTATTTTTTATACCTTCTGCCATTGCTTTAGCAACTTGTTCACTTACTGCACCATGTTTTTCAATTAATCTTGAATCTACTCCTATGAGTTCATGTTTAGCAAGATTGCTATAAGTGATAACTCCTCGTTCAAAATAATCAGAACTACCAGCAACATTTGTTATAAGATGTCCTATAAGGCCTCCCGTACAGGATTCTGCGGTTGATATAGTCGCCTTAATCGCTCTTAATTTTTCACCTAATATTATTGGCAGTTTTTCCATAAACTCACCTAATTTCTTTATGAAGAATTATCTAAAAGATTAATTTTATGATTTGCATGATCAAATTAGCATAAAGTCCTGCTACTACATCATCAGCTACAACACCTATTCCACCTTTTACTTTTTGATCAAAGAATTTAGCAGGATAAGGTTTTACTATATCAAAAAAGCGGAAAAGGAAAAAACCTCCTATAATATATGGCCAGTAAATTGGAAGATATGCCATGGTTATCAAATATCCCATTACTTCATCTATTACAATCTCTTTAGCATCCTTTTTTTTAAAGATTTTCTCAGCTAAACTTGAAAACCATGCTGAGGCAAAGAAAAAACCAATAAGGGTTATAAAATGAAGAAAAGATGGCATCCTTGCAAAGGCGATGGCAATCGGGATCCCCATAAGTGTACCTGCTGTGCCAGGAATATAAGGGAAATAGCCTAAAAATGCAGCTGATGCTATGAATTTTATAATGAATCTCATTATTCAAGCCTCACAGGTATGCCTTTACTTTTTAAGAACTCTTTGCATTGACGGATAGAATACTCCCTAAAATGGAAGATAGAAGCTGCGAGCACAGCACTTGCTTTTCCATCTTTTAGTGCTTCATATAGATGTTCAAGTTTGCCCGCACCTCCAGATGCAATAACAGGAATCGTTACACTATCTGCAATAGTACGAGTAAGTTCAATGTCATACCCCATTTTGGTTCCATCTCTATCCATTGAAGTAAGCAGTATCTCGCCAGTCCCCATTTCCTCAACCTTTTTTGCCCACTTGATTGCGTCAATACCTGTTGGCTTTCTTCCCCCATAAGTATAGACCTCCCAGCTATCACCTTTTCTTTTGGCATCTATTGCAACCACTATACATTGTGTACCAAACCTCTTAACAGACTCATTTACAAGTTCAGGATTTTCAACTGCAGCTGTGTTAATACTTACCTTATCTGCGCCAGCTAAAAGGAGATCTCTAATATCTTCTATACTCCTTATACCACCACCAACAGTAAAAGGCATAAAGATCTTTTCAGCACATTTTTTTACAACATCAATCATAATACCCCTTTTTTCATGAGAAGCAGTGATGTCAAGAAAGGTGATCTCATCAGCTCCTTCGTCATTATAAAATTTAGCATTCTCTACTGGGTCTCCTGCATCTCTTAATGATAGGAATTGAACTCCTTTTACCACTCTGCCTTCTTTAACATCTAAGCAAGGGATTATCCTTTTTGCTACCATTTGTCTTTCTCCTTTTTTGTTATTTTGATTGCTTCTTTTAGGTTTAAGCTGCCTTCATATAATGCTTTTCCTGTAATTACACCGATAAGTCCATCTTTTTCTAAAGGCAAAAGATTATGAATATCCTTTAAGGTAGATACACCACCAGCTACAATAAGAGGAATATTAATCTCTTTTAACATATTTTGAATTGCTTTTATATTAACACCACTTTGCATACCATCTCGTAAAATATCTGTATATATTATCACACCAACACCCCAATTTTCACATCTTTTTGCAACCTCGATAGCATCTATAGTTGTCTTTTCAACCCAACCTTTTATTGCCACTTTACCATCTTTTGCATCAATGGAAACAGCAATCCTTTGAGGATATTTTCTGCACAATCTTTTCACCATTTCTGGACTATTTATGGCTGCACTACCTATTATTATTCTGTTTATACCCATGGAAAAAAAAGTCTCAACAAAAGACTCTTCTCTAATTCCACCACCTAACTCAACAGGGATTGAAACCCTTTCTAATATGGCTTTGATTGCATCAATGTTAACAGGATGACCTCTAAATGCACCATCCAAATCAACTACATGTAAAAATTCTGCACCTATTTCTTGCCATTTTAATGCCATTAAAGCAGGATCTTCAGAATATATAGTTTCTTTTTCTGCCTTTCCTTGAGCAAGCCTTACACATTTTCCATCCTTTATATCAACAGCAGGTATAACAAGCATTGATGTTCCTCCAAATTTTTTAAAAAGAATAAAGTTTTTTTTGATTAAGGTCAACCTTTTCTTTACTTCTATTATACGATGATTTATGTTAAGATTATTAATAATTGTAATTCTTTAAAATTTGGTTTAACTTGACACCTTCATGGTATTTTGTTAAATCCAGAGGCAACTATTTAATATTTTGAGTAAAAAGATTTATATTTTAGGTTATTTTTTAAGTTTTTAATTTAGTAGGTAAAAGGTGATGGATATCAAAAGGACAATTTGTGCGATATGTGCATGGCGGAAGAATTGTAAAAAGAAATTTTCTATGACTGCAAACTCTCGCTGTGTTGATTTTGTAAGAGATTTAACTATACCAGAGGATAAAGAATTAGAAGAAAAAGAAACACATGAAAGAGAAAATAAAAAAGGTAGTTGAGGAAGCAATTAAGAACCATTTCTCTTTTATTCCAGATTTCAATGTTGAGATAGCTAAAGAGGCAAAATTTGGAGATTTTGCAACAAATGCTGCCATGGTTCTTGCAAAAAGAGAGAAAAAAGCCCCTAAAACAATAGCAAATGTTCTAATAGAAGAGATAAAAAAGAGAGATGATCTTTTTGAGAAGATAGAAGTTGCTGGACCAGGATTTATAAATCTTTTTCTTAAGAAGGAGGTTTTTCAGGAATATCTTAAGGAGATTGAAATTAATAAAAATTTTGCAAGAAATGATTATTACTCAGGCAAAAAAATAATGGTGGAATTTGTTAGTGCAAACCCAACAGGTCCTCTTCATGTTGGCCACGGCAGAGGTGCAGTATTAGGAGATGTCCTATCAAATATTTTAGCTGCTTCTGGTGCTAAAGTTTATCGTGAATATTATATAAATGATGCGGGAACTCAAATGACCCTGCTTGGTGAGTCAGTATTTGCCAGGTATATGGAATTATTTAAAAAGAATACAGCAGAGTTTGATAAAAGATATTATCAAGGAGAATATATAATAGAACTCGCTCAAAAAATAAAAGATAAATATGGCTCTTCTTTTTTGGAAGAAGATAAAAAAAGGTTATCTTTTTTTACATCCTTTGCAAAAAAAGAGATAATGGATGGGATAAAAAAGGATCTTAATGATTTTGGTGTCTCTTTTGATAACTTTTTTAGCGAAAAAAGTTTATATGACAAAGGTAAGGTGCAGCAGGTTTTATTAAAGTTAAAAGAGAAAGGCTTTATTTATGAAAAGGATGGCGCTATATGGTTTGCTTCTTCTCAGTTTGGAGATGATAAAGATCGTGTGCTAAAACGATCAGATGGAGAATATACATATTTTGCGACAGATATTGCATATCATGAAGATAAAGTTAAAAGGGATTTTGATATACTAATTGATATCTGGGGTGCTGATCATCATGGCTATGTAAGCAGATTAGAAGCTGCTTTAAATTGTTTAGGAGCTAAAGGAAAACTCAAAGTACTACTTTTGCAATTGGTAAATCTTATTAAAGGAGGGAAACCATTATCTATGAGCACCAGGGCAGGTCAGTTTACTACCTTACGTGAGGTAGTTGATGAAGTTGGCAAGGATGCTGCCCGTTTTATATTTTTAACTCGCAGACATGATTCCCCATTAGATTTTGACCTTGATCTTGCGAAGAAAAAGAGTATGGATAATCCTGTCTATTACGTTCAGTATGCTCATGCAAGGATATCCAGTATTAATCGTGAGGCAGAAAAAAGGAAGATATCTTTGCCTGAGGTAAATGATATAGATGTTAAACTTTTAAAGGAGGATGAAGAGATAAAAATCATTCGACAACTCTCTATCTATCCTGATCTGATTCTTTCTGTTAGTAAAATGATGGAACCTCATAGACTCACCTTTTACATGCAAGAGTTATCTTCAATGTTCCATAAATATTATAATAGTTATCGGGTCATTCAAGATGACAAACCCCTTTCTATAGCTCGTTTATTTTTTGTAAATCAGATACGTCATGTTTTGGCTGATTGCCTTGGGTTATTAGGAGTTTCTGCTCCAAAGGAGATGTAAAATGGATGATTATTCCAAAATAATACAAAAAAAAGCAAAAAAAACAAAGATTGCTTTTTTCTTATTATCTATCTTTATTGTTTCAGGGCTTAGCTTTTTTATAGGAGTGATGGTTGGTAAAGAAGCAAAGGAGAAAGAGATCAAAAAAGAGTTGGTTTTAAAAAATTTTCTTCAAAAAAAGAATAAGATTGTAAAAAAGAAGACTCTTCCTACTGCCAAAAAGGAAGAAAAAGAGAAAAAAAAGGTTAAGCCTGAAAAGTCAGAAAAATCAAAGGATGTAAAATTTACATTCTTTGAGAAGCTTCCAAAAGAGGAGAAGATAAAAGAAGAAACACTTTCTCCATCAGAAAAGAAAAAAGAGATTGAAAAGGAAAAAATCCCAGAAAAGAAAAGTATTACTGAAAAGAAAAAAGAGATAAAACCTTCTACTTCTTCTATACCATCAAGTAAAACAATAAAAAAAGCAGGGAAAATTTTTATAATACAAGTAGGAGCATTTAGGAATAAGAGTTGGGCAGATAAACTTACTCAAAAGTTAAAGCAAAAAGGGTATAATGCTTATATAAAAGATGTGAAATCTGGCAACAATAAACATATGTATAAGGTACGGATTGGTTTTTTCAATAATTATACTGAAGCAATTCAAGTTAAAAATAATATTAAAGAGAAGGAAAAACTTGAAGCGATCATTTTAAAAAAGGAATGAGGTGATACTCTAAATGAGTAAAAAACAGAAGAAAGAGGAGATTAAGCAAAAATCTGCATTAAGAGAGTATGTTGAAGCAATCCTTATTGCACTTCTTATTGCACTTTTTATTCGTGAATATGTTGTTCAAGCCTTTAAGATCCCAACAGGTTCAATGGAAGATACACTGTTAGTAGGGGATAGGATTTTAGTAAATAAGTTTATTTATGGGGTAAAGGTACCTTTTTCTGATTTAAAGGTATTTACTTATAGAAAACCAAAAAGAGATGAGATTATTGTTTTTATATATCCTAAGGATAGAACCAAAGATTTTATAAAAAGGGTTGTTGGGATAGGCGGAGATAAAGTAGAAGTAAAAAAGAAGATGCTTTACTTAAATGGGAGGCTAAAGAAAGATCCTTGGGAGGTACATAAAGAGAAATCCATCATACCACCTAATTTGCAGCCTCGTGATTATTTTGGGCCTATTTTAGTCCCTAAAGGGAAATTATTTGTCATGGGGGATAACAGAGATAGAAGTTTAGATAGCCGCTTTTGGGGGTTTGTTGACCTAAAAGATGTTAAAGGTAAGGCATTGATTATCTATTTTTCTACTGAACCTTACTGGGAAACACATTTTTTAGGTGTTAGATGGGAAAGGATTGGTAAAATAATTAGATAAGTCTAAAAAATAAGATGTAAATTAAGAAATTGGGGGATATATGTCTGATAATGATATTTTAGTTATGAATAAAAAAGGTGTTAAGCTATCAATAGCAAGGATTGCTTATCAAATTATTGAAGGAGCAAAGGATCTGGATACTCTTGTACTTATAGGGATACGAAAAGGAGGGGTCTATCTTGCAAGAAGAATAGCTCAAGAGATTAAAAAAATTGAGGGAGTTGAGCCTAAGGTTGGGGTACTTGATATTACACTTTACCGTGACGATTTAGACTCTAACAAACCGATTTTTCATAAAACTGAGATCCCTTTTTCAATAGATAAAAAAAGGGTTGTTCTTGTTGATGATGTTCTTTTTACTGGGCGCACTGTTAGGGCAGCATTAGATGGTTTAATGGCGGCAGGTAGGCCAAAATCTGTTAGCTTGGCTGTTCTTATTGATAGGGGAAATAGGGAGATGCCAATACAGGCTGACTACATTGGTAAGGTTGTTTTTACTTGCCCAGAGGATCATGTTGAAGTAGTTTTTGAGGAAGAAGAAGCAGAAGATCGTGTTTTTATAACGCGTAAGAAGGTAAGTGATCAATGAAAAGAAACCTCTTGATTACTAATGCGATTATAGATGATAAAAAGCAAGATATACTCATAGAGAAAGGAAAGATTGTTCGTGTTGGAAGAATCTCTTCTTCAAGTGGAATTCATCTATTAGATGCTAACGGGAAAATAGTTCTCCCTGGATTTGTCAATATACACACACATCTTGATAAGGCTGATCTTATCAGTAGGATGAAACCTGAAGAGTTTGGAGGTACTTTAGAACAAAATCGAGAGCTAATCAAAAAATTTAAGAAGAATTATACAAAAAAGGATATTAAAGATAGAGCAAAAAGAGTGATTACCGAAATGGTAGCTATGGGAATTACTGCTATAAGAACCCATGTAGATGTGGATCCGATTTGTGGTCTTTTGCCAATGGAAGCATTGCTTGAATTACAAGAAGAGATCGACATAGTTGAGCTTCATCTTGTTGCTTTTCCTCAGCAAGGAGTTTTGAGTAATGAAAAAAGAGATCTTGTTGACAAGGCAGTTTCATTAGGGGCTAATTTAGTAGGAGGGCTTCCCCTTGTTGAGCATGATAGGGATGGATGGAGGAAACATATTGATCTGATATTTGATATTGCAGCTAAATATAATAAGGATATAGAAGTTCAGATTGATGAATCTAATGATCCTGATGATTTTGCCCTTCCTTTATTAGTAGAGAAAACTCTTGAAGCAAAATTTTATGGAAGAGTTACTGCTACTCATGTTATATCTTTATCAAAAATAGAGGCAAAAGAAGCAAAAGAGATAATCGCAGCTATGAAAGAGGCTGGCATCAAGGTTATTGTTACTCCAAGTGCTAATCTTATCACACGCTTTCCAAATGATAAAAAGGTATGGGGATATAACAGTATTACACGAATAAAAGATCTTATTGATGCTGGGATAGAAGTTGCTATTGGAACTGATAATATTCGTGATCCATTTTTCCCTTTTGGAAATGGCTCAATGATTAGAGAGATTCATACCCTAATTGTTGCTACACGTATGACTACACCTAATGATATAGAAGAGGTCTTTAAAATGGCAACAATAAATGGGGCAAAAATGATGGGTCTTAATTATGGCATTTCAGAAGGGAAAAAAGGAGATATGGTTATTTTTGACACTGATACTTTAATAGGAATATTAAATAGTCCAGAAAAGATAAACTATGTTATAAAAGATGGAGAGATTATTTATGGAAGGGATGAGCGAAAATGAAATAAATGAAATTGTTAAAAGATCAATAGATCTACATTTTCACATAGGACCAGATATTCTTCCTCGCAAATATGTTGTTGACGAACTGATCGATGAAGAGGAAGGAAAGATAGCTGGAATTGTTCTTAAATCTCATAGTTTTCCTACAATAACATCTATCCTTTCTGCTCAAAAGAGGAGAAAGTTTTCTTTAAAGCTATTTGGTTCTATTACATTAAACTATTTTATGGGCGGTTTTAATCCAAGCGCAATTTATGCTTCTGCAGTAATGTCCAAGGATTCTCCTATAATAGTTTGGTTTCCTACTGTGCATGCGTGGAATCATTTAAAATATAACTATAGTGAATATGAGATCCCATTGGAATGGATAAAGGATGAGAAATTTAGACCAAGATTAAAGACAGAAATAAAGGCAATACGGGCAACAGAAGATATTAATAATCGCCTTTTTGAAAAATGTATAAAGGTTTTAAAGATGATAAAAAAGATGAATTGTATTCTTGCAACAGGACATCTTTCATGGCAGGAATCTCAAGCATTAGCTATTGAGGCCCTTGAAATGGGTATAAAAGTTATAATTACTCATCCTAATCAAAAGGATATCTCAATGCCTTTAACAGTGCAAGAAGAGCTTGCGAGAAAAGGAGCTTTTATTGAACATTGCTATATTATGTATCTTGATAGAGATAATAAGGACGATTATCCATTAGATGAGATGGCTGACAAAATAAATAGGGTAGGGGCGGAACATTGTATAATCAGCTCTGATGCTGGCCAAATTAAAAATCCACCTCCAAGCCAGTCCCTTAAAGAATTTGTAAAATTATTATCAAAGCATGGTATTACCCCTGCTCAATTTGAAAAAATGCTCGTAAAAAATCCTAAAAAACTGCTTAATCTGGAGGATTAAAAAGATGAATAACTTGCCCTGGGGGGGAAGATACGAAAAATCGTTAGATAAACTCGCCCTTGATTTTACTGAGTCAATTGATGTTGATGAAAAAATGGTGCAAGAGGATATATGGGGAAGTGAGGCTCATGCAATCATGTTAGGTATTAAGGGCATAATCACAGATAAAGAGACAAAAAAGATCATAGAGGGGTTAGAGAGGATAAAAAAAGAGATTAAAAAAGGGAAACTTAAGCTTTCAAAAGAATTAGAAGATGTTCATATGAACATAGAAACATTTTTAAGCAAATATATAGGCGAAGAGATTGGTGGTAAACTTCATACTGCTCGTTCCAGAAATGATCAGGTTCTTGTTGACACAAAGCTTTATATTAGACAAAAGCTCCTTGATATTATGACTCATTTGATCATATTTTCAGAGACCCTTCTAAATCTTTCAAGAAAATATGTTGAGACAATAATGCCAGGATATACACATACACAGATTGCACAACCAATAACCCTCGGGTTCTGGTTAACTGGATATGTATCAATGTTTTTAAGGGATTTAGAGAGATTTGAGCAGCTATATGAAAGGATAAATAGTAATCCTCTTGGTGCTTGTGCACTTTCTGGAACATCATTCCCTATTGATAGGGAGATCACAAAAAGACTTCTTGGTTTTTCCACTGTTCATAGACACAGCTTTGATGTGATAAGCTCTCGGGATTTTATAATTGAAACTGCCTCAATTCTTGCTATTTTGATGAGTAATCTTTCTCGAATGAGTGAAGACCTAATTTACTGGACTACATTTGAGTTTCAGATGATGGATGTTGAGGATGAGTTTGCCACTGGAAGCTCTATAATGCCTCAGAAAAAGAATCTTGATATTGCTGAACTTACAAGAGGAAGAACGGGAAGGGTTTTTGGCACCTTGATGAATGTTCTCACTATTGTTAAAGGAACCCCTGGAGGATATAATAGGGATTTTCAAGAAGATAAACCCGCCCTTTATAACAGTTTGGAGATAGTTTTATTAACTTTAATTGTTTTTAATGAATTTGTTAAAAATTTAAGACCAAATGAACGAAGGATGGAAGATTTGGCAAGGTCTAACTTTTCTACCTCTACTGATTTGGCAGATTATCTTTCAAAAGAAAAAAAGATTCCTTTTAGAAAATCTCATGAGATAGTGGGAAGAATCGTAACACAGCTGATCAAAAGGAATCAAAAAGATTTTGAAAACAAACAGGATTTAAAAGATCTGCTTGAAAAAGAAGGAGTAGAGATCTCTCTTAAGGAGTTAAGGAAGATCCTTGAGCCAATGGAAGCAGTAAATTCAAAACAAAGTTATGGAGGAACTGCGCCAGAGGAAGTAGAAAAGACAATAAATGCACTTTTAGAAACCTTGGAAAAGGATAAAGAATTTGTTTCACTAAAGGGTGAGGAGATTAAAAAATCTAAAAGCCTTATTTCTTCAGTAATACAATATATCATTGAAGGAAACCCTGTAAAAGATCTTGATTTAGATAAATTTTCCATAGAATTTGAGAAGGATAAAAAACAGATTTCATTGATCTAAAGTTCTATAAAAATAGTATATTTTTATTATATATTGACTTATTTTTAAATCTTCTTTAATTTAAATGCCAATTTATGTAAAAAAATAGCATACTTAAAAGGAAAACTAAATTTTTTACTTGACAAAATAGCTTTATTATATTAAAATTAAAGAAAATTTTTGAATTAAAATAGTCATAAAGGGGGATACAATGAGGAATTACTTAATTTTTCCTATTTTAGGAGTGCTTTTAAGCCTTGTTTTTATCTTGGCAGGCTGTGGTGGAGGAACTACTGGATCAGGTGAAGCATATAGTGGTTCCGTCCTGACAGTAGAATATATCTCAGGATATTATAATGGAGAGTATACTGATGAGGTTGATGCCTGGCAAGATGCTGATTGTGATGGTGACCCAACCACAAATGACCCAGAGTTTTATTCAAATCATGATGCTGTTATAAAGATAAGCAACCGTCCCAGACCAAATGAAGAAGATAAAGATCTTGCTACAGATATTGTTATTGAAAAATATACCATAGAGTATAGAATAAGCGAAACAGATGCACCTGGCGCACCTGTTTTATCAAGTCGAACTGTCTATAAAACTATATATCTACCTGTTCTTGAAGAGGGTGAAGATCCAGAAGAGCATTATATAGATTTGGTTGATCTGGATACAAAAAGTGAATTTAGAACCCAATGGGAACAAGGAAGCTATGATCCTTTCCAAGATCTTCCTGTCCGTTATCAGGTATTTTACACTTTTTATGGACAAAATGTTTTTGGAAAGGATGTAACAATCACAGCAAATATAAATATAACCATAGCAAATTATGATTATTGCGAGTAAAATTTAGATAAAAAGGAGAAAGAGATGAAAATTAGAAGAAAATTTCTGCTCCTCGCACTTATAAGTTTAATAGGGTTATCTATATCGATTTTTATGATAATAGGATGTGGTGGTGGTGGAACAAGTCCTAAAGCACCACCAATTTTTGAGCCTGGCACACCTGCTTTCCTTGACTTAGGTGTAAGATATAGCAATGTAAATCTTACTTATTCACGTTCTGCTATGCTTTTTGCAAGAGTGGTTGATAATAATGGTGATTTAATTGATGGTACAACAGTTGAATTTAGTGTTAATACTACGGAAGATGTTGTTTTTAATAATAGCCAGCAGGTTTACCGTTCTGATACTGTATCAGGGTTTGCAACTGCTATTATTACATATAGAGGAACAGTAAACTGGCCTGTAGCTGTTGAAGTAACAGCAAGAGCAGTAAGTGTAGCAAGTGTTTATGATACTGAAACCGTGGTAATTTACGATAATCCTGCAGTTACACCTAATCTGACTTTAGAAGCAGATCCCCCTACAATCCCTGGAAATGGATATTCTACTTCTATTATTACCGCAAGGCTTGTAAATGGATATGCTATTCCAATAGAAGGAGTTACAATTACTTTTAGCTTAAGTCCTGCCCTTGGTACTTTAAGTGCTACAGA
>JAFDIG010000253.1 GCA_019308145.1 Deltaproteobacteria bacterium
TGTGCAGGGGCTTCCAAAGCAAATAGTTCTCTAAATGCTTTTGATGCAGCTCTTTTAGATGCAGGTATAGGGAATGTAAATATAGTAAAAATGTCATCAATATTACCTCCAAAGATAAAAAGGATATCTCCTATAAAGATTCCCGAAGGTTCCCTTGTCCCTGCAGCTTATGCTTCGATCACATCAGATACTCCAGGAGAGCTTATAGCAGCAGCTGTTGCGGTTGCCATTCCTGAGGATAACAATTTATCAGGGCTTATCATGGAGTATTCAGGGAAAGGATCAAAAGCTGATGTTGAATCTATTGTTCGCCGTATGTGTAAAGAAGGTATGGATATAAGAGGCAGGGCTATAAAATCTATAGAATCAATGTCAGTTGAAATAAAGGTTGAAGAGGGGTTATCCTCTGCCGCTTTTGCCGCTGCTGTTTTGTGGGAATAAGGTATATTTATGAAAGCTCATCCAGAATGTAAAGATTGTTTAAAAAACATGATCAATCAAGTGGCACTCACCTTTCCAAAAAAGAAAGATAAAATAAAAGTAAAAGAGATTGGTTTAGCCTTACTCGATAAAGAGTTCTCTTTAAATTTATCATCCCCTGTGATTGCAAACCGTATCTACCATAAAATCAGGACGATATTTAATATCAATGATCCATTTAGATCTTTCAAGGATAGAGAAATCTCCATGGCAAAGGCGATTATTCCTTACATTTCTGAGCAGAACTTATCTTTTAGAAAAGCAATAGAATTAGCTGTAATTGGAAACAATATCGATTTCTTTAAGGATATAGATTCTGTCAAAAATCAGATATCAAATGATCAAAAAAAAGGAATCAAATTCTATAAAGATGATATAGATATATTAAAGGAAATGATAAAAAAGAGAAAAGGAACAATTTTATATCTTGCTGATAACACAGGAGAAGCTTTTTTTGATATATTCTTTTATAAAAAATTGTCTACATATGGCCATAACGTTATATATGTTGTTAAAGGTGGGCCAGCCTTAAACGATATCACTTTAGATGATTTAGAAAGAGGTGAAATTAATAAACATTTTGAAAATATAATTTCTACTGGTTTGGATGAAGTTGGCATAGATATTAACCGTTCATCAGAGGAGTTCAGGCAAGCTTTAAAAGAAAGTTTTTTGATCATATCAAAGGGAATGGCAAACTTTGAGACCCTTACAGAGGATAAACTTTCAATTCCCACCTTTTATTTGCTCAAAATCAAATGTACACCAGTAAGTAAAAACCTTTCACTTCCAAAGGATGAATATATTGCGTTACTAAAGGAGAATTAATTTTTAATTTTTGCTTTTCTTTTCAAAGCATTTTAAATTTTGTTTGTATTTGTAATAACATTAATTATTACTTAAAATAACAACATTTATTTATATCAAAATCTTAACAAAGAAAAAATATCTGTTCTTTTTAATTTTTAAAAAAGCGTTTGATTTTTTTCCTTAATTAACTCCTTAATATCTAAGAATTATTTATAATTGCAAATAAAATTTTTGGACTAATAAAAAATATTTATATTGTATTAAAATTTTTGTTTTGATATTTTAAACAAAATAGTGCAAATTATGGATCGCCCTTTAAGCTTAAAAGAGAGAAATTTCCTAAAAACTCAATATGAAAAAATAGAAACTCTATATCGTTTATTCTTATTAACTTTATTTATTGTTGTTATAGTAAGTTCAATAATTATATTATTTAGGCAAACAATTCCTATTCTTTGGAAGATTATAATTTTAACATCTTTTTTGGGAATATCTTTTATAGAAAGCTTGAAGTTGAAAAAAAGAGTCAACCAAAAGATATACGCATTAAGATGGGACCTTTATGAAAACAGGATGAAAATAATAAATTCTTCTTATAAAAAATATAGGAAATATGATATCTTTTCAGGTACAAATTTTTTTATTATAGCAGAAAAACGAAAACTATTAATAAATAAAGAATTATGGGAGACAATCCCTGAAAAAGGAAAAGCAACAATAGAATTTTTCCCAAACTCTAAGATCGTCTGGAAGGTTTTTACAAAACTAATATAAAAAATTAATATGGTTCAGGAGGTTTTTTTGATGAAAAGATCTGTTTTTTCCTTTCTTGGCTTGATATCTTTTATCCTTTTTTCTTTTTTATCTTCTTCTAATCTTTTTTCAAAAACATTAACTGTTGATGTAAACCTAAAGCGTCCACTTATTACAGTTGACTGCCTTAAATGTCATGAAGACGATGTTTCTCCAAGTGGTTTTGCAAATTCAGTTCATGGACAAAACGGATGTACAAGCTGTCATGTTGATATATTTGATCTTGAAAAACATGAAGAAGGAGAGATTGTTCCCGGAAAGCCTAAGTGCGGACTCTGTCATCAACAGGTATGCAAGGAATATAAAAAAAGTGTCCATAAGGTCCTTGCTCATATGGATTGCTGGGCTTGTCACAAAAATATCCATACCCTTACCAAATGGGATGGAAACAAAAAGGCTATAATAATGAAATGTACTTCATGCCATGAAAAGAAAAAATATGTAACAAGTGGTCATGCAAAGGCTATCATAGCAGGAAATAATGATTCCGCTGCTTGTTCTGATTGCCATGGATTGCATAATACGAAAATCCTTCATAGTTCTGTTTATAAGTATCCAAAACAAGCAAGGGAATTTTATACCAGAACTTGTAATAAGTGCCACGCAAACAAAGAATTGATGGAAAGAAATAATAAAACCGTTATTTCAGTTGCAAGCTATAAAAGAACATATCATGGTAAGGTGCAGGAGCTTGGTTATCCAACTCATGTAGCTGGTTGTGCAGACTGCCACACTTCTCATTCAATCTTGCCAAAAAACGATCCAAATTCACCTATAAATGAAAGAAACTTAATAAAAAATTGTAGTAAATGCCACCTAAAGGCAAATAAAAATTTTGTAAAATATTTTGCGCACCCTGATTTTAAAAATAAAAATAAATACCCTCTCCTTTTCTGGACGGTCGTTGCAATGGATGCACTGATTATAAGTGTTCTGATATTCTTCTGGTTTCATACATTTTTATGGTGGAGAAAAAGCTATTGGGAAAAGTATAAAAGAATGATTAGCGGAGAAGCTAATAAAGATGCTGAGCTAAAGTCCATGACTTTTATAAGGTTTAAATGGAGAGATAGAATCCTTCATTTTGTAATGATGATGAGCTTCTTTGGTTTGGCTACTACTGGTTTACCCTTAAAGTATCCTAATTCTGGCTGGGCAAGAGTTATCATTGGCTTTTTAGGTGGACCTGATGTAGCTGGATTTCTTCATAGAACTTCTGCTATCTTTCTCTCTGCTTGTTTCTTTATTGTTGTTGGTCTTGGTATCCATTTTCTATTTTTCAACAAAAAGATTAAAGGAAACTGGAAAGAGAGATTAACGGGGCCTGACTCTTTTTGGTTTAGGAAAAAGGATTTTCAGGACCTTGCTCAGATGATACGCTGGTTTATCGATATGGATGACCCGCCTAA
>JAFDIG010000254.1 GCA_019308145.1 Deltaproteobacteria bacterium
TTCTTTTGCTTTCTTATTTTTATCACTTGGTGCTTTATCTATTTTTAACTCTAATAATATTTTTTTTGCCTTATTTATTACATTCCTATATGGAATAAATCTATCAGCTTCTGCCTTAGATAAAAGCTCTAATCCCTTTTTTTTACTTGTATCTTTTAGATAAAATCCGCTACCACTATTCCATTGAGCAATTATGGGGGTTGGTGTGTAATTAAAAAGAAAAAAGTTAATTATATTATCCTTACTATTTTGTGAACTTATATAAAATATATCATCCTCCCACCAAGCTAAAGCTTCTGGGTCTAATTGTTCATAGATAATCCTAAAAATTCCTAATGCCTTAAGATAAGATGATAAAGGAGAAGGATTACATCCTTTAAAGGAAATCTTATTACTATTCATCTTCTTCCTCCTTTTTACTCGCCCGCCAATCAGCAATACGAAGAATTGCTTCTAAAAAGGCAAGTTTAAATGGGCCAAAATAATCCCTTAATCTTATGGTTCTTGTAAGCCAGCTATCTCCCCATTTAGGAGAAACTCCCATCTCCATAAAATCTAAATTAAGGGTGGTTTCATCCATAAATATCCCGTCCCCTAAATCCAGTCTGGGTAGATGATCCCCATCCCAAATACCTCTCGCAAATCTCTTTTTACTATCTAAAGGAGGTAATTCATGAGGTAAAGAGCGGATAGAGAGTCTTACTTTCCCATGATGTGTAGCTGCTAAATAGGCAGATAAGTCATCTATATTATTCATTAACATTACGATAGCAGAGGCTAACTCATGTCTAAAACCTATACGTCTATTCCCTTCATTATCTTTATAATAATTAAATATATGATCTCTTTTTGGGGCTTTGGCGTATATATTTGAGTCATTTTTATCCTCTCCTTTAATACCATTTTGAAAGGCAGGATGAGCTTTTCCTACATCATGCCATCGTGCTGCAATTTCTACTTTATCCCAGGGAAAAAAGCGACCTAATCTATCAGATAGCTTATACTTTAATAAGCCAACCTCTTTAACAACATTCAATAAATGATCCTTTAATAGGACAAATTTTTTAGATATAGAATATCTATCTAAGTCATTGCTATCATTCAATATCCCCTTCTCTATTATTAAAGGCTCTACCTTCTCCTTTTCATCAGGCCAAAAACCAAGTTTGCTATTATATCCGCCATCATTGGAAGATATCATTACTGTTCTCCCTGGATAGAGATCGTTTGTTCCTACTCTTTGCCACCTACCACCTCTTTTATCTAAATAATCCCATACCCATAAGTTAATATTTCTTTTTTTAACAAAATCTCTAAATTCCCCTATAGGGATATGCAATAGTTCCTTTGGATGAGGTGCAGGCATAGTTGCGGGAGGTTCTTCATCTTTTCCCCATTCTCTATAAAACACGGATATATCAGGCTGATCTATTATTCTTATAAAAAGAGATATATCTATATCATTGCCTGAGAGATCTGGTGTTGTATCAAAAAGCTCTACAATATCTTTCTTCCTTGGAATGGAGTAAATACCCTTAGGAATTTCCTTGCTATTTAAGGTTTTTAGGCTTATAGAAGATAACTCTTGAAGGCTTACATCTTTTAATTCAGTTAAAATTTCTTTTGCTTTTTTAAGATCACCTTTATCATAAGGGGCGGATCTTTTCTCAATATTTAAATCCAACAATAATATAGTCCCTTTTTCATATTCACCGTAACGGTTACACCTCCCAAAACGTTGAACCAGAGATGACCAAGGGGCAACTTCAGTAAAAAGTGTTTTAGCAGAAATATCCACCCCTGCCTCTACTACCTGCGTAGAAATAAGTATGCGACCAGCTCCATCTTTATCTAATGGCTCTACTATCTTTTTTACCAATTCCTCTCTATCTGGATATCTAAATCTTGAATGTATAAGTAAAATCTCAGGGGTTGCTTCTTTAAATTTTTCTTTTTTAAGTCTTAAATAAAATTCTTGAGCCCTTTTTACATTGTTTAATATCACCAATGTTAATGTTCCTTTTTCATGCATTTTGACAACCATTTCTGTTAGTTCTCTTCCATATTTCTTCTCCAGTTTTATCCCTGAATAACTTATCTCTTTTTTTGCTTTCCACCTTTTATTTAAAGTAGGGTTGCTCAAATCATCATCACTTAAAGCAAAGGGTGATCCAGCAATATTAAAATCAAAGCTATTTATATCTTGAGGATTTAAAGTAGCAGACATCCAGGTAGATAATGAAGGTCCAAATGTTTTAAAATATTCTCTAAAGCCTTGAAGTTGAGTGGTTGCCTTAACCCCTGCCCCCATAAGCTGTACCTCATCCATTACCCAAAAAACATCATTATTTATTAAGGCAAATTGAACAGGCCATCTATATCTGCTCATTGCATAACCCCTGTTTAATGCTCTGGATATAAGCATATCTTGAGTACCAACTATTATTGTCCTTCTTTCAGGGTATATATCCCAATCATTATCAATTTCTCCTCCCATTAGTTTTATAAGTCCTATATCTCCTACAATATCCTTTATATTGCTAAGCCATCTCTCTATCTGATTGTAGCACTGTTCAACTAATACCCTCATAGGAAGACAGTATATAAGTCGTAATGGAGAGCTTTCTTTTATCTTACTATCAGGATGGAAAAAGGCTCTATAAAGCCAACCCAAAACTATCGCAGCCGTTTTCCCCGCTCCTGTTGGTATATCTATTAAATTTGGAATTTTTTCCATTTTTGCTAACTTAAGTTGATAAGGGAATGGTTCAAAGCCAGTAGCTTGGTTAAAAAACTCTTCAAAATTCATCTATTAACCTCCACATTTTTTTATTAATAATATAACAAAATATATAATTTTTAAAAGAAATTATTACATATTTTTGTGTCAAATCAGGACAAAATAGCAAAAAATTTTTAGAAGGTGATCAAAAATCTTATAAAATTGGTAAAAGATTTTTTCTTAAAAATATAAAAACTATAAAAGGGGTCACTAACTTGACACAATAAATATGGTGTGTTAGAGAAGAAATAATATATCTTTATAAGGAGAATAGAATGATAAAAAAAATTTTGTTTTTTCTCCTTTGTATCCTTTTCATCTTCTCAAGTATTGCTCACTCAAAAGAGATCGAAGTAGGAGATGGCCCTTATGGAATAGCAGTTGACAATAACTATGTTTATATATCCTTAACCTATGATAATTCGGTTGTTATTCTGGATATAGATACTAATGAAATCATTAAAACCATATCAGTTGGTGATTCACCAAGAGGTATAGCAGTAACACCTGATAATAACTATTTATACGTTGCTAACCATGGTGATGATACTGTTTCTGTTATTTCTCTTTCTGACTACTCTATTACTGCTAATATTCATGTTGGCAAATCTCCTGAAGGGGTTGTTATAGATCCTGATGGAGAAAGGGTTTATGTTTCAAATGAAGATGAATCTTTTATCTCCATTATCAAAACCTCTGATAATACAGTAGAAAAAGAGCTTA
>JAFDIG010000255.1 GCA_019308145.1 Deltaproteobacteria bacterium
ATGATTGATATAGCAAAAAAGAAAGGCATAAAGATTATCTTTGTGCAAAAAGGGTTTGACACAAAGAATGCAAGAGCGATTGCAGAGGATATTGGTGGGAAGGTATATGAGATTGATCCTTTAGCAAAGGATTGGTTAAAGAATATGGAAGATGTTGCAAAAATTATTAGTAAGGCACTTAAAAGATAAAATGAAAAGAATTATAGAGGTAAAAAATCTATATTTTGGATATGAAAAGAATCTTGTTTTAGAAGATGTCAATTTAGATATCTTTGAAAAGGATTTTCTTTTGATCATTGGCCCTAATGGGGGCGGGAAGACAACCCTTTTAAAACTTATATTAGGTATATTAAAACCTTGGAAAGGCGAGATAAACTTTTATGATGATAATATATCAAAAAAGATAGGATATGTCCCACAATTTTCATCTTTTAATAAAAACTTCCCTATATCAGTATTTAATATGGTTTTAATGGGAACAATCGACTCAAAAAATTTTATAAAAAAATATAAAAAAGAGGAGATAGAAAAAACAAAAGAAATCTTAGATAAACTTGATCTTTATTATATAAAAGATGAAAATATAAATAGTTTGTCAGGAGGGTTACTTCAAAGGGTTCTTATAGCTCGTTCTTTAGTAGCAGATCCCAAAGTATTGCTATTAGATGAACCAACTGCTTCTATAGATATAACATCTCAATTAAACTTAAGGGATTTTCTTCTCGAACTAAATAAAAAGATTACTATTGTTGTTGTAACCCATGACCCAACCTCTTTTGCACAGATATATGACCATATTGCCTGTGTTAATAGAAGGTTATTTTATCATGGCAGGGGAGAGTTAGATGCTCAACTTCTGGAGAAGGTTTATGGTTGTCCAGTAGAGCTATTGGGACATGGAATACCTCATACTTTGCTAAAAGAGCATATATAATTAGTTTACACTAAAAAAGAAGAGAGAAATAATTAGCAAAAAGGAGAGATATGTTAGAGGTCCTATCGTATAAATTTATGCAAAACGCTTTAATGGCAGCGTTTCTTGCAAGTATTGTCTGCGGTATAATAGGCCCATTTATTGTTACAAGGCGACTTGTTTTTATAAGTGGAGGAATAAGTCACATTTCGTTTGGAGGACTTGGTATTGCCTATTGGTTAGGAATAAATCCTCTATATGGCGCAACTGCTTTTTCATTAGCAGCAGCTACCTGGATTGGATTTAGTAAACAAGATAAGATGAGTGAAAGTGATCTTATCATTGGCATATTATGGGCTTTTGGAATGGCAATTGGTATTATATTTATACATCTCACTCCTGGATATGCGCCAAATCTGATGACATTCTTATTTGGCAATATATTAACTGTTCCAAGATTTGATATTTTTATCATCTCTATCTTGGTGTTGGTTATCACTTTATCTGTTCTAATATTTTATAAAGGTTTTGTATCTGTTGCGCTTGATGAGGAATATTCAAAGGCAAGGAAACTGCCAGTGAGATCTTTAAATATTGGGCTTTTAATTTTGATTGCATTATCTATTGTTACACTTATCCAGGTTGTTGGGATTATTCTTGTCATTGCTCTTCTTACTATTCCTGTTGCAGTAGCAAAGGAATTTTCTATACATTTTAAAAAAATTATCCTTATCTCTATTCTTTTTGGTATCTCGATATGTTTGTTAGGGCTGTTTATATCATATTATATTGAATTTCCTTCTGGTGCTTCTATTGTTATTATTGGTAGCATATTGTTAGGAGTGGTTAAGGGGGTTAAAAAAATCTTGAAAATGAAGCTAAATTTAGATGAAACTATAAATTAATCTTAATAGCTCAACTGTTAGAGTTACTGCTTAATGGTGATAATGTGCGTTTTTATCAAATCCTTTTTTTGATAGATTTGATTTTTTTGTTCATATCAATACTTTTTACAAGCCGTTCTATAAAGGAAAAGGAACAACATGCTTATAAAGTAGGATTTGGCTCAATACTATTTTTTATTTTTCTTGGAATATTAATTTTATTGTCTCCTAAGTATGAGATATTATTTGCAATCTCCCTTTTTGATAGGGCTACCATACCTTGTTTTGATAGCTTAATTTATGGCAAAAATGGCGTATAAAAGGCGTATCTTCATGGGTTGATTTTAAAAAATGAGGAGAGTCTAAAAATAATAAGAAAACTTTAGAGAGAAGTTTTTATCTTAAAATAAAGAGTAAAAGGAAGTGAAATTTTTTACTTGATTTTTCCTTTTCTTTTTGTTAAAAGCTTAAATATGAACTTGTTTGGAATGAAATCTAATAAAAGGGGGTGAAGAAAATATAATAGTTAAGAAGAAGAGAGTTTTTTTTATATAATTTAGTGTGAAATTTTTCACGATTAAAATATCAATAAATTAAGGAGGAGTTGCGAATGAGTAACAGTGAAACATTGTCAAATCCTGCACCACTTGGGCTTATGGGTTTTGGTATGACAACTGTATTGTTGAATCTGCACAATGCTGGTTTTTACCCTTTGGATACAATGATTTTAGCAATGGGAATCTTTTATGGTGGCATTGCTCAGGTTATCGCTGGTATTATGGAGTTTAAAAAGGGTAATACATTTGGTACCACAGCTTTTCTCTCTTATGGCCTTTTCTGGCTCACCTTGGTATTTCTTCTTGTTTTGCCTAATATGAATTGGTGGTCTGTCAAGCAAAATAACGCCTCTTTTAGTGCCTATCTTTTTTTGTGGGGCTTATTTACCTTTGGGATGTTTATTGGCACGTTTAAACTCAACAGGGCATTACAGGTCATATTTGGCTCTTTGACAATACTTTTTTGGCTTTTAGCCCTTGAGCATATAACAGGAAATAAAACAATTGGCATAATTGCAGGTTGGGAAGGTATCTTTTGTGGATTTTCTGCTATCTACACATCTATTGCTCAAGTCCTAAATGAGGTATTTGGAAAGACAATTTTACCAATAGGTGGATAAACAGAGGGGCATATATGCCCCTTTGTTTATCCAAAATCTTTTTTCAATATCTTTTTAACCTTTTCATGCTCTTCTTCGGTTATCTTTCCGCTAAAATCCTTCTTATGAATCTTTTGAATCTTTTCATGTTCCTCTGGTGTTACAGCGCCTGAAAACTCTTTTTGAGCAATTTTCAAAGAGATTGACTCCCACCCTTTTGCAAGGTCTTCAGGCACAGTTTCAGCTATACGGTGTGATAAATCTTCTCCTATCTCTTCTTTAATAAGTGCTATTACTATTTGGGCTATCTCATCTGCTCTTTCAATGGTTTCAATATTTGCTAACTCCATCATTCTTTTTAGAAATTCTTTGCGAGTTTTAACCATAAATAGATCCCCCCTCTTTTCTTTTTATTATTGATTATAGATTGGAATCATGAAAAAGCAAGCAAAATGTTTTTCTTTTTATTGGAGGAAAGATTAAAGTAAAATTTAATTGTTCTAATAAAAGATCATACTCGCAAAAGAGACCATTGCAACACCACTTGGGT
>JAFDIG010000256.1 GCA_019308145.1 Deltaproteobacteria bacterium
TTAGGGTGTTTTGATCTTTTTGATACAAGGTTATAAAAATATTTGTATAAACTATTAGGTTCAATTGTTGTTCCTGATTTACTTGCTACGATAAATAAAGTAGTATCCAAATTTAATTTAGATTCTATTTTCTTAATTTCAGATGGGTCGGTTGTATCAAGCACGTAAAAGGTAGGATATTTAGGTAAATGCCCGAATATCTTTGACCACATGTAAGGGCAAAGGCTTGATCCACCCATGCCTAATAAGACAGCATCTGTAACCCCTTTTTCTTTTAACTTTTTTAAAAAATCAAAAATAGGTTTTTTGAAGCTCTCAAATTTTAAATGGATATCAAGCCATCCTAACCTATTAGCTATAGTCTTTTTTACATTTTCATCATCACTCCATATTGTTACATCTTTTTTCCATAATCTATCTATCAATTCTGTCCATTTAGAATCCTCTAAATTCATAAAAGATTTCATTTTTTCCCTCAATATAAAAAAAGCCGGACTTTTTTCCGGCATAAAAATATTGGTGCCGAAGGCGGGACTCGAACCCGCACGGGGGTTACCCACCACCCCCTCAAGATGGCGTGTCTACCAAATTCCACCACTTCGGCTTTTTTTTATTATATGAAATCTTTTTAACCAGATCAAGAAATTTTTATTTAGTTTTTTGTTCATTTGATGGAAGTTTTTTTTGATTCTCTCCTTTTTCTGAACCTTCTTTAGAGGTTTTCTTTTCACTTTTTTGTTTTGAACTTGTTGCTGTTGCGCTCTTTTTTTCGGTTTTTATTGGTAAAGACTTCTGAATAGGAGCAGGAGCACTTTTTGCTGGTCGTCTCTCTTTTATTACAGAGTGAGGTTTTCCTTTTGGAGAGAAAATAGCTAATGTTAAGGAAGTTAACATAAACAAAGCTGCTACCCCTGTTGTTATTTTAGTTAAAAAGCCACCAGGGCCTGGACTTCCAAAAAGTGTTTGGCTTGCCCCACCAAAGGCAGCTCCTAACTCTGCTCCTTTACCAGTTTGTAGTAATACAATAGCAATGAGTGAAAAGCATGCGATCAGATGTATTATAATAAGCACTGTTACCATCTAAAAATTTTTACCTCCTTGTTTAATCTGACGTAAATTTTCTAAAAGAAGTATCTTTTATTTAAATTGCACTATTTCTGCAAATGTATCTGGATCAAGACTTGCTCCACCTACCAAAGCGCCATCTATATCTTCCATATCCATAAGATCAGATATATTTGTTGGTTTTACACTTCCCCCATATAATATTCGGATCTTTTCACCTATATCCTTATTAAATATCTTAGATATATAATCCCTGATGAATTTGTGAGCTTCCTCAGCAATCTCTGGAGTAGCTGTCTTCCCTGTGCCTATAGCCCAAATTGGTTCATATGCAATCACTATAGACTCAATTCCATCACTTTTTATTTCAAAAAGTCCCTTTTTTAATTCTTCCTCAAGCACCTGAAAGGTTTGGCCAGATTCACGTTGTTCAAGACTCTCTCCAATACAAAGAATCACCTTTAACCCCTGTTTTAATGCCGCTTTTATCTTTTTATTAACCGTTTCATTTGTCTCACCAAAATATTGCCGCCTCTCAGAGTGACCTATTATTACAAACTCAGCACCAGCATCTTTTACCATTATTGGGGATACTTCACCAGTAAAAGCCCCTTTTACTTCCCAATGGATATTTTGGGCAGAAACAGCTATAAAAGTATCTTTCAATACACGAGAAACTTCAGAAATAGCAGTAAAAGGCGGAGCAACGATTACCTCCCTTCCTTTTACATTCTTAATTTTTTCCTTTAAATGACTAACCGTTTCAATAGCCTCAGAAATAGTTTTGTGCATTTTCCAATTTCCTGCAATAATTGGTGTACGCATCTTTTACTCCTCTAAAATAGCAATACCTGGTAGTTTTTTCCCTTCAAGAAATTCGAGGGAGGCACCGCCCCCGGTGGAAATATGTGTAATCTTTTGAGCAACTTTAGCCTTATTAATTGCGGCAACAGAATCACCACCTCCAACTATTGATATTGCATTTGATTCAGCAAGCGCTTTGGCTATCATCATTGTTCCACGACTAAAAGCCTCTATCTCAAATATTCCCATAGGGCCATTCCAGAAAACTGTTTTAGCTTCTTTTATAATAAAGGAAAATTTTTCAATTGTTTTTTCTCCTATATCAACCCCCATCCATCCAGAAGGAATTTCTTTATTAGAAATAGCTTTAGTTTCGGCTTTAGCATCAACCTTTTTTGCAATTAAATGGTCTTCTGGTAAAAGCACTTCTATTCCATTTTGATTAGCTTCTTTAAGTAAATTTTTTGCCAGTCCTACCTTATCTGTTTCCAAAAGAGAATTACCTATCTCAACACCTTGAGCCTTGAGAAAAGTATATGCCATCCCTCCACCAATAAGAAGTTTGTCTACCTTTGTTAAAAGGTTTTCTATTACCCCGATTTTATCAGAAACCTTTGCACCGCCCAGCATTGCCACAAAAGGTCTTTTTGGATTTGAAAGTGCTTCGCCCAAATACTTAAGTTCCTTTTTGATTAAAAAGCCAGCTCCTTTTTCTTTTACATAGCGAACCATACCAACTGTGGAAGCATGAGCTCTATGAACAGCACCAAAAGCATCGTTTATGTATATATCACAAAGAGAAGCAAGTTGCTTGGAAAATTCTGGATCATTTTTTTCCTCTCCTGGATAAAACCTGAGATTTTCTAAAAGGATAACATCCTTTTCTTTTAAAGATGAAATCTCATTTTGAACCATTTCTCCAATGGTATCAGGAACAAAATTTACTTTTTTATTCAAAAGGGAGGATAGATGATCCGCAACAGGTTTAAGACTCATATCATTAACAATCTTGCCTTTTGGCCTACCAAGATGAGAAGCTAAGATAATCTTTGCTTCCTTCTCTATAGCATAATTTATTGTAGGAAGAGCTGCTTTTATTCTTGTATCATCTGATACCTTTTTATCATCAGAAAGAGGAACATTAAAATCTACCCGAATAAAGACCCTTTTCCCCTTAAGATCAATATGATCAATATAGGTTATAGACATTTAGTATCACCCTTATTTCATGATATATATGAAGAATTCTGACATGCGTGTTGAAAATCCCCATTCATTATCATACCAAGAGATAACTTTTGCCATCTTTCCACCATCTATAATCTTTGTTAAAGGAGCATCAAAGATCGAGGAGTGAGGATTACCATTAAAATCTATGGAAACCAACTCTTCGTCACAATATTGCAAAATACCTTTCATCTCCCCTTCTGCATATCTTTTCATAGCTGCATTGATTTCCTCAGCTGTAGCCTTTTTGGTTAGCTCGACAGTAAGATCAACCAAAGAGACATTAGGGGTAGGAACGCGAACAGCGAAACCATCCATCTTGCCTTCTAATTCAGGTATTACAAGAGAGATAGCTTTAGCAGC
>JAFDIG010000257.1 GCA_019308145.1 Deltaproteobacteria bacterium
AGAAGAGCCAGCAGTGCTAAAAGCTTTTTTATCACATATTGATGAACAAAGCATTTTTATTACATTCAATGGCAGGGCATTCGATCTGCCTTATATAGAAGAGAGGCTTGCATACTACAGAATGAGAGGAGAGCTTGAAAAACCTCATTTTGATGTGCTTTATTTTTCAAGACGTGCCTGGGGAAGAGAGTTACCAAATTGTAAATTAAAAACATTAGAAAGATATCTACTCGGCATAGAGAGGGAAGATGATATACCAAGCGCACTTGTCCCACATTTTTATGAAACATATTTAAAAACAAACAATATTGGCCCTTTAATGCCGATAATCGAACATAATAAACAGGATTTAATTACGCTTGCTTATCTCTTTTTTAAGCTCCATGAAGAATGGGGATAATGTTAGAGAAAGTCATAAATACCTTAAAAAATAGCACTCGTTACAAAGAGCGTCTTACACATGTTGAGATTCTGCCCATTAAAGATCCTATTTATGGGAATCTGAAAAAAGAGCTTCCTCAAAAGATCAAGGATTATTTATCTAAAAAAAAGATAAAACTTTATATACATCAATGTGAAGCAATAGAAAGCCTAAGAGATGGGAAGAATATTATTATAACAACCCCAACCGCATCAGGGAAAACCCTCGCATTTAACATACCAATATTTGAAAAATTAGAACAAGATAAAAAAGCAACAGCGTTATACATTTACCCTACAAAAGCGCTTTCTAATGACCAATTAAAAGTGGTAAAGGAGTTTGAGGCTATAACAGGGATAAATGTAAATCCAAGTATATATGATGGGGATACCCCTACAAGTAAGCGGCCAAAAATTAGGGAGAGCTCAAGAATAATAATCAGCAATCCTTATGAAATGCATCAGGTTTTGCCTTGGCATTATAAATGGCAAAGATTTTTTAGTAATTTGAAGTTTGTTGTGATAGATGAGGCGCATCGCTATAGGGGAGTTTTTGGTTCAAATCTTGCTTTTTTAATTAGAAGATTCAGAAGAATATTAGACCTTTATGGTTCTGCACCTCAATTTATTATATCAACTGCTACACTTGCTAACCCAATTGAATTTAGTGAAAGGTTAATTGGGGTCAAATTTAGTTTGATCAATAATGATGGTGCTCCAAAGGGTAGAAAATATTTTATTTTCATCAATCCATATTTTGACGGTGTTGGCACGTTATCGACTCATCAAGAGACAAAGGATCTCTTCTTGTTTTTCGTGACAAATAATCTTAAGACATTATGTTTTACCATATCAAGAAAGATGGCAGAGATAATCACACTATGGTCAAAGAAAGCTTTGAAAAAATCAAAAGGATATATGGATAAAATCACTGCATATAGAGCAGGGTATACACCAAAAGAGAGAAGGGTAATAGAAAATAATCTAAAAAAAGGGAGATTAAAAGGTGTGGTCTCCACAAATGCATTAGAGTTGGGGATTGATGTTGGTTCATTGGATTGCGTGATAATTTCAGGTTATCCAGGAACGATCATATCAACATGGCAGCAGGCAGGAAGGGCAGGAAGAGGAGTAAACGAATCGATTGCAGCATTGGTTGCTTTCCAGAATCCTTTAGATCAATATTTCATGATGCACCCTAAGGTTTTCTTTGAGAAACCTCATGAGCATGCGATAATTGATTTATCAAATCCCTATATACTCTCTGGGCATTTGATATGTGCTTCATCAGAACTTCCTATCAAATTGCCTAATGATATGAAATATTTTGGTGATAATGTTGAAGATCTTTTAAAGGCATTAATGAGAGAAGAGGTGATTAGAGATACAGTAAATGGATGGGTCTATTCAGGTAAAGGTAGAGCAACAGAGGCTGTTAGTTTAAATAATATTTCATCTGAAATATTTAAAGTTATATGTGATGGTGAACTCATTGAGACAATGGATAAAACCCAGGCATTTAGAGAAGCTCACAAGAGAGCTGTTTTAGTTCATCAAGGGGAAACATACATTGTAGAGGATCTTGATCTAAAAAATCGACTTGTTCATGTTAAGAGGAGAGATGTTGATTATTATACAGAAGCAATGAAGTCTGTTGATATAAAGGTTTTAAAAGAGGTTTATAAAAAGGAGATAGGTAACTTTTTTGTTTATTTTGGGGAGATGGAAGTCAATGAGCAATATATTGGATACAGAATCATGAGATACGACAAAGTATTGGGAATAGAGGATCTTGATTTACCTCCATTAATCTTTAAAACTATGGGATTATGGTTTAATGTTCCAGCGGGTGTAAAAAGGAAGATAGAAGAAAAAAAGCTAGATTTTGCTGGTGGGTTACATGGTATTGAGCATGCAATGATTGGAATTATGCCCTTTCATGTAATGTGTGACAGATGGGATATAGGAGGGGTATCCACTTCACTCCATCCAGATACTATGACACCAACTATTTTTATCTATGATGGTTTTGAGGGTGGAATCGGGCTAACTGAAAAAGCCTTTGAGTTGTTTTCGGAGATAGTTGAGATGACCTTTGAACTTGTAAGAGATTGCAAATGTGAAGATGGCTGCCCTGCATGTATATATTCTCCTAAATGTGGTAATAACAATAAACCAATGGATAAGAAAGCGACTATATTGATATTAAATGAATTACTAAAATTGATAGGATTAAATAAAAAGAGTTTTTGATTAATATTTTAAAATAAAAAAGGATAGCATGAAAGAAAAAGAAGGGATCTATAAGGAGGGATTAGAAGAATATTCTAAATCAGGCATAATTTTAGGCAATCTTATTATGATCTTATGGATTACTTTAGGAACAATCTCTATATGGTTTTTATACCCATTAGCATCTTGGATCTATCTTGGGGTTGCTATTTTGATGATCGGCATTATTTTAAGGAAGTTGCTTTGCGCGAATTGTTTCTACTACAACCGATGGTGTGGCATTGGCTGGGGAAAGCTGGCAGCTCTTTTTTTTAAAAAGGGTGATATTTCTCTTTTTGGGGAAAATTTAGGGCAAACAATTGCACCTATCACCTATGGACTTTTAACCTTAATCCCTATTGTTTTTATTATCATATCAATTTTTCAACAATTTAAGATATTCAAAATAATATTATTGCTTTTTCTTATTTTTATTTCCATTTATAGCGGAATTATTAGCAGGAAAAAGATATGTGCAAACTGTAAGATGAGGTTTTTATGTAAAGGAAGTGCGGTGAAATAGAACATATGTTATTATTTTTTTGCGTATTGTTCACATATTTAACACAATAAGCCAAATCATTGTTCTATTTGTTATTCATATTTAATAGTTCATATTAACCAAATGAAAACCGACTCTGATATATGGCTAACTGAAAAAGCTGTTGATGTTTTAAAAGAGATAGGTATAAAAGAGGGGCAAATTATTCTCGATTTTGGCTGTGGGGCAGGGTATTATACCATTCCTGCAAATTATTCTCGATTTTGGCTGTGGGGCAGGGTATTATACCATTCCTTTGGCTAAAATTGTTGGTGATAATGGTAAGGTATATGCTCTTGATAAGGATGGAAACTCTCTTGGTGAGCTTAAAAGTAAAGCTAAAGAGGAGAAGGTTAAAAATATAGAAATAATAAAGACATCAGGAGAACTAAAGATTCCTTTTGAAGATAATTCTATTGATGTTGTTTTGCTTTACGATGTTATCCACTCCTATTATTTTTCGGACGATGAGAGAAAAAAGGTCGTAGATGAGGTTAAAAGGGTTTTAAAGACAAAAGGAATGCTTTCTCTTTATCCAAAACATATGAATTTAGAAGAGATAAAGTGTGAGATAGAAAAAGAAGGTTTTTATCTTGAAAAGAGGTTTTTTACAACTCTACTTCATTATTATTCTTTAACCAGTGGTTATATTTTGAATTTCAGAAGAAGATAAAAGGTTTTATTTAAAAATATTTAATAGGAATTCAGAATCAAACAAAGGAGAAAGAAGATGGCCAAACATATAGGAATAGTTGGATGCAGTGCTGAAGGGGCAGCGCTTTGTTATCGTACAATAGCTATAGAGGGTGCAAATTTGATGGGGAGACATGCTCATCCTGAGATTACCATGCACACCTATCCTTTAAGTGAATATATGCAATATATAGAAACAGGGGATTGGGAGAATGTGGCTAATTTAATGTTATCCTCTGCTGAAAAGGTAGCAAAAGCAGGAGCAGACTTTGCCATATGCCCAGATAACACAATCCATCAGGCATTTGATTTTGTT
>JAFDIG010000258.1 GCA_019308145.1 Deltaproteobacteria bacterium
TGGATCTGATGCAACATCCCATCAATACGGAATCTTGTAATAGAATTATCCCTTTTTGGTTCAATATGAATATCACTTGCCCTTTGATCAAAAGCATAATGAAGAAGATATTCTACTGCATTTACTATATGTTTATCAGTTGCTTCTATTTCCTGTATTGCCTTTAACTTTACATATTGTTCAAGGTTTCCCAAATCTATTCCTTGAGAGAGCTCTTTAGCAGCAGCAGAAACAGAGGTCCTAAAACCATAAAACTCTGTAATAATCTTCATTATATCACTCTTTGGTGAAACAACAGGATCTATGATATACCTTGTGAATCGTTTAAGATCGTCAATCGTCTCTGTATCAAATGGATCAGCCATTGCTACCCTCATCTTTCCATCAATTAGAGTAAGGGCAACAATAAAATGTTTCAAAGCAAAAGGTTTAGGGAGAAGAGAGGTAACACTTTTTGCATCAAGCTTTAAAGGATCAATACGCATAAAAGGGAATCCGCTAACTTCTGATAAGGTTTTACCTATATGTTCATCTGTGAGGATCTCAGAGGAGCCCGGGATGGTTAATTTCATTTCGGTTATTATATCTATTGGGGATATTTCAGGGGTTAACTCCCTTATGGAAGTTCCACTTATAAACTCTTTCTTTTTTGCTTTTATAAGACGCTGCCATATATCTTTTGATCGTTTCTTTATTAACCTTTCTTGATTTAAGGAGATAAGTTTCTTTGATTTTAATATTTCTATCAACTTATCAAGATTAAGTTTAGAACGCATCTTTTCCTCTATAATTTGATATTGATTTTTCTTGCAAAATTGTTATTCATTTTCATTTTTTAAGGATTATAACCTTTATCTCTTTTTAGATAAAACCCCTTTTGTTCTTTTTTCTTCTTTAGCCTTTTTAGACGAAATATCAATGATTAATTTATGGTTTTCTTTATGAAGCTTCATAATCTCTCTTCTTATAACCACTATTTGAATGGCAATAAAACCAAAGGATAAAAGCTGGATCCCACCTAAGACCAACATAAGAGTTAAACTAAGCAAAGGTCGTCCAGCAGAAAGAGTACCAGAAAATCTGAGGTATACTATATATATGCTAATAGCAATGCCAACAGTTAACAGGAGTATTCCGAGAAAGCCAAAAATCAATATTGGTTTCTCAAATAAAACAAATGTTAGATGTGTAGCAACTGTCTTTTTTAATCTAAATTTAGATTTACCTTTCTTTCTACTTGTTAGAACAGCTGGGATCTCCTTTATATTATAATTCATTGCCAAAGCTTTTGAGAGAATCTCTAAATGGATCTCCTTGCCATCTGATTCTGGCTGAATGCTTTCAATAACTTCTTTCCTATAACCCCTTAAAATAGATGTGCTTGTATAGATTTTTTTAGGAAATGTTAATGTTAATAATTTGTTTCCAAACTTGCTTAAAAATAACCTAAACTTTGGAACATTCTTTGTTGCCCCTCCGGGCATATAAGGTGAAGCAAGGACCATATCTACATTTTCTTCTTTTAAGATTTTATATATATCTTTTATATAAAAAGGATCATAGCTTAAATCAGCATCTATTGTAACAATAAAATTACCAGTTGCTTTCTTAAAACCTTCCCTTAATGCCTTACCTCTCCCTTGATTAGGGAAATAAGAAACAACCCTCACATGAGGATCTTCTTTAGCTATCTTTTCAAGCAACTCATTAGTTCTATCAGTACTGCCATCATTTACAAAGATAACCTCCCATTTTCTTTTAAGGGTATTAAGAGTATCTTTAATCTTTTTATAGTTATTCTCTATGTTTGCCTCTTCATTATAAACAGGAATTATAATTGAAAGATCCATAAAAAACCTCTTTTATTGCCTGTCTCCTGACAGGAATAGGTTTATAGTCAGCCAGGCAACTCTTTTTTAGCAAGTAATAATTCAAGTTCTATACGTTTTAAAATTTTACTCTTATCTGGCTCTTTTATGATTCTCTCTATAAAATATGCTTGATACTGACATGAATGACTTGACAAAGACCTTTTTAGATAATTGATCCCTTTCTCATATTCCTTCTTGTAATAAAGGTAAAGTATCCCTAAATTTCTTAATGCATAAAAACCTTTTGGATTAATCTTAATACTTTTCTTTAACCACTTTTCTGCTTTATCAAATTCATCTATTTTTATATATAAAAGCGCTAAATTATTAGAAGATAGATAATCATAAGGGTTAAGATCTAATGCCTTTTTATAATATTTTTCTGCTTCATCTATCATATCTTTTGATGCATAAAGGTCACCAAGGCAGAGATAAGCTTCTGAATCCCCTGGATTAAGCATTAAAGCCTTTTCAAAAGAGTCATAAGCCATATCAAAAAAAGCTAAACCTTTATAAGCTAATCCAAGAGCAATGTAAGCTTTTGCATTTTCAGGGTTAATCGAAATTGACTTCTCTAAATTCTCTACCGCCTTTTGATAATCTTGATACTTCATCATATAATATATTCCAATATTAAAAAAGGCCTTAGGATTCTCTGGATTTTTTTTAAGACTATCTTCCCAAAGAGAAAATATATTAGACCATGTTTTTACCCTTGCATAGGTCAAACCTGACATTACTACAAAAATTATGCTTATAAATATGATTACAAGATCTTTTCTTCTTGTTGAGTTAAACAACTTACTCATTAAAATACCAAAAAGAATTGCTATACCACCAAAAGCAAGGTAGCTTTTTGCTTCAACCGTATAAGTAGCGCCCCAAAAAGGAAGTATCATCAATAAATACCAACTAATACCAAAAACAACTATCCTATTTTTTCTAAAAAACCATATTCCTGCTATTAAAGCTAAAATAATTAAAAAAGTAACAATTGTTTCAATAGAAAAGTATGGATAAGGTTTATGTTGTACATTTAGATTAAATGGGAAAATTACCAACTTCAATATATCGGTTAAGTAATAAAAATAGCCAAAAATATTTACCTCACTTAAAGGAGATTTTTTTACAAATAACCATAGGAAAATTCCAAATATATTTATTAATAAAAATAAAAATGATGCTATTAAAGAGCGACGTTTTGCTAGAAATTGAATCAATAAGATCAATAAAAATGTTAGTGGCAAAAATTCAAGAGACAAAATTGAACAAAAATATAAAATCAAGGAAAAAATCAGCAAACTTATTCTATTTTCTTTGAGAAACTTCCAGAAGAAAATCAAAGAAGAAAATGTAAAGATTGAAAAAAGGAGTACAGCTCTATTCGTTATAGAAAGTACTGCTTCTGTTTGGATTGGATGAATAGAAAAAAACAGAGCAGATAAAAATGCTCTCTTTTTATCATCAGTTATATTTAATATCAAAAAAAAGAATGCAATCACAGCAAAAGAATGTAGAAATAGCTGAGAGATACGGTAAACAGAAGGATTATTTTGTTT
>JAFDIG010000259.1 GCA_019308145.1 Deltaproteobacteria bacterium
CATTTTAGGAACAGTTGAAGGAGATATTCACGATATAGGGAAAAATCTTGTTGGAATGCTTTTAGAAGGTGGAGGTTTTGAGGTAATTGATTTAGGGATAGATGTGCCAGCTGAAAGGTTTGTAAAGGAGGTTAAAGTGGAAAAACCGCAAGTTTTAGGTCTTTCAGCCCTTTTAACAACAACTATGCCAGCTATGAAAGATGTAATAGAGACCTTAACAGAAGCGGGGGTAAGGGAAGATGTAAAAGTAATTGTAGGTGGCGCTCCTGTTACAGAAAATTTTGCAAAAACCATTGGAGCAGATGGATATGCGCCTGATGCAGCTGGGGCAGTAGTAAAAGTAAGGGAGTTAATCCAAATTTAAAGGGAAAATAATTCGTAGGAGAGAAAAATGTTATTAATAGGGGAATCGATAAACGGGACTATTCCTAAAGTAGGAAAGGCAATTTTAGAGAAGGATAAGGAATATATTCAAGAGCTTGCTATTGCTCAAAAAGAAATGGGTGCGGATTTCCTTGATGTTAATGGTGGAATAGCTGAAGGAAATGAATCTGAAGATCTATCCTGGATTGTAAGGGTTGTTCAAGAAAGTGTTGATCTTCCTCTTATGATTGACAGTGCTAATCCTGATGCAATAAAGAAAGCAATTTCATTTTATAATCATAAAATCCCTCCTTTTATCAATTCTATTAGTGCGGAGACAAAAAAATGGAAGGCAATGCATCCGGTGATCAAAGGAAAAGATTATAAGATTGTTGCTCTCTGTTTAGGGGATAAAGGCATTCCACCAACTGTTAAGGGAAGAGTTGAGATTGCTCAAAATTTATATGATAGGTTGACGCAAATAGGAGTTAAGCCAGAAAATATTTACTTCGACCCATTGGTAATGCCTATTAGCACTGATTCTAAAGCAGCACTGGTGACCTTAGATACCATAAAGATTTTAAAAGATAGATTTCCATCATCTAAGACCATATGTGGTGTTAGCAACATAAGCATGGGACTTCCCTTGAGAAGTTTAATTAACCGAAACTTCTTGACGATGGCTCTTTTAAACGGATTAGATGTTTTATTGATGGATGTTAGAGATAAAGCCATGATTTCGAATTTGCTTGCTGCTCAGTTACTCTTAGGAGAAGATAATTATGGATTAAATTATATAAAAGCCTTTAGGTCAAAAATCCTTATATCTTAAAATCATTAGATTTTAAGATATTTTTTAAATAACTAATGATAAAATAATTTTAAGAAAAGAACAATAATTTAACCTCAATTATATTGATACAAAGTTATTGTTTAATTTGTTAAAGCTAAAAAAATTTTTAAGATGGATATAGGGCTTGGAATTGATGTAGGCGGAACAAATACAGATGCGGTTTTATTAGATCTTAGATCAAAGAAGGTTATATTATCTAATAAATCTCCCACCACTTATAATGATCTTTCCATTGGAATAAAAAATGTTATCTCTAAATTTGATAGATCCTTTTTCCCAAAAATTTCATTAACCTCAATATCTACCACATTAGCTACCAATTCCATTGTAGAAGGATTTAAAAATAAAATATCTGCATTTCTTATAGGGTATGATCCAAAAGAATTTGTTATTGATTTAAATGATGAAATCCATTTTGTTAAGGGGGGCCATAATGTAAAAGGTGAAGAAAAGAGCCCGTTAGATATAGATTATATAAAAGCTGCGATATTAAAAAGTCGGGATTTTGTTGAGGGGTATGCAGTTTCATCTTTTTTTAGTGTAAGAAATCCTGAGCATGAACTCTGCACAAAAGAGTTGATAAATAGATATAGTAATAAACCTGTTACTTTAGGTTCTGAGCTATCTTTTAAGCTGGATGCAAAAACAAGAGCAATGACCGTAATACTAAATGCTCACCTAATACCAATTATTTATGATCTTTTAGATTCAGTAAAAAAAGTCTTTAAATCCTTTAATATCAATACACCTATTATGGTGGTTAAAGGAGATGGAAGCCTAATAGATGAGAAAGAAGCTCTATATAGACCTATTGAAACCATTCTTTCAGGTCCTGCGGCAAGTGTAGTTGGAGCAAAGTCATTAATTAAAGATTCTAAAAAAGCTAAAAATGGTATAGTAATTGATATAGGAGGAACTACTACTGATATTGCTATATTGAAAGATGGCCAACCTGAAATAAATTTCTCTGTAGCAAGGGTAGGAAGGTGGAAGATCCATTTAAAGGCTATTAAAATGGAGACAATAGGTGTGGGAGGAGATAGTGAGATTAAGATAGATTCTGAGGGAAATATAGAAGTTGGACCAAATAGGGTGATACCTATCTGCTATTTAGGTTGTCTTTATCCTGAAGTTAATAAAGAACTGATTTCTATTGATAAAAGTGTGAAGTCTATTGATATCTCAAGTAAAATTAACTTTTATACTTTAGAAGAGAAAAACAATAGCCACAACTTGAGTAATCTTGAAGAGGATATATTAGAGCAACTTTTTCCAAGCCCTGCATCTCTTTTTCAGATCTCTAAAACTTTAAATAGAACAATTGTAGAGATAACAAAAGCATTAAAAAAACTTGAAAAAAAAGGCTTTATAAAGGTTTCAGGTTTTACCCCTACTGACATATTCCATATAAAAGGCCTTTATACAGAATATAATAAAGAAAGTTCTGAATTAGCCTATAAGATATTGTCGAAATCTTTCTTAAATAATAAATGGGACTTATTAAAAAGAATAGAAACTGTTGTTTATCAAAATATAGGCGTTAAGATTTTGGGTATGCTTTCCAAAAATGAGTTAAATAAAGATCTATATCATTTCCTATGGGATTTATCCTCTAATACAAGTAATTATATTGATGGCTTGGAATGTAAAATCAATTTACATAAAATGATTATAGGTGTTGGAGCACCTTCTTATGCTATGATACCATCTCTTACAAAAATATTTAATGCTAAACCTCTTATTCCACAATATGCAGAGGTTGCCAATGCAATTGGTGCTATAACAAGCTCAGTAGTAATAATGGAAGAAGCTATTATAAAACCTTATAAAGATGGTTTTAATCTCCATTTTTCAACAGGTCTAAAATTTTTTCAGGATTTAGAAGAGGCTAATATCTATGGTAATGATATATTAAGAAAAATTATATCAAAAAAAGCCAAAAGAGCAGGGGTAAAAAGGTTAAATATAAGTTTTGAAGAGAAGGATAATATAGTAAAGACAAAAGGTGGAAATTCTATATTTATTGAAAAAAGGATCATAGCAAAAGGAATTGGCAAACCAAGGCTTGATTGATTATTACTTATATATAAATTGCTATAGCACATTAAGATACTCTTCCTAAGGTTTAGATTTTATTCCAAAGATATAAGCCATTTCCAAAATATTTTCACCAATTTAAAATAAGTTGATAACTT
>JAFDIG010000012.1 GCA_019308145.1 Deltaproteobacteria bacterium
AACCTTTCTTAAAGACTCCATGGAAAAGATCTGATATCCGCCACTGTCAGTTAATAAAGGACGATTCCAATGCATAAACTTATGAAGCCCACCTAATTCTTCTATTATCTTTTCTCCTGGTCTGAGATAGAGATGATAGCTATTAGCCAACAATATTTGAGCTCCTAAATCACTTAACTCTTCAGGGGTCATTGCTTTAACAGTGCCTTGGGTCCCTACTGGCATAAAAACAGGGGTCTCTATCTCTCCATGAGGCGTTAAAAGCCTTCCAATGCGAGCTTGTGTTTTGCTATCTTTATGGGTAATGATGAAATCAAAAAAAGGTTTCCTCATTTTATAAACATTGCATCGCCATAACTTAAAAAGCGATATTTTCTTCTAATAGCCTCGTTATATGCTTTAAAAATTAAATCTTTTCCTGCAAAAGCAGAAACTAACATAATCAAAGTTGATTTTGGTAGATGAAAATTTGTTATAAGAGAATCTACTACTTTAAATTTATAGCCAGGATAAATAAAAAGATCTGTAAAGGAACGTTGAGGCTTTATTCTTCCTTTATCATCTGATGCTGACTCAAGACAACGCACAACAGTAGTGCCAACTGCAATAACCCTTTTCCCTAAGGATTTTGTCTCATTAATTTTATCTGCTACCTTTTCGCTAATATAGAAATATTCTGAATGCATAACATGTTCTTCAACATTTTTTCTCCTAACAGGCAAAAAGGTTCCTATACCTACATGAAGGGTAACAAATTCTATTTTCACACCCATATTTTTAATCTTCTCAATTAATTCAACGGTAAAATGAAGCCCTGCTGTTGGGGCTGCAACTGCTCCTTTTTCTTTTGCAAAAACAGTTTGATACCTTTTTTTGTCAATCGCATCAGCTTCTCTATGTATATAAGGTGGAAGAGGTATTTCTCCTACCTTTTCTATCATCTCAAAAAAAGCCCCGTTATTTGGAAATCTTATTATTTTTATTCCATTAGGTTTTTCTGCTTCAACCTTAGCAAACAAACCATCTTTGAGTTTAAGTGTCATACCTAATTTAACCTTTTTTGAAGGTTTAACAAGAGATTCCCATAAAAGGAAATTATTTTCATAAACAGGTCTACTTAAAAAGATCTCTACATGTCCTCCTGTTTCACGAACTCCTTTTAACCGCGCTGGTATTACTTTGGTATCATTAAGAATAAGCAAGTCCCCTGGTTTAAAAAAATCTGTAATATTTGAAAAATATGTATGAGACAGTTCTCCTGTCAATCGGTCTACTACCAAAAGGCGAGAACAATCCCTCTTTTCCAAAGGAAACTGTGCGATTAAAGATTTAGGTAAAGGGTAATCAAATTCCTCAACTCTCATGATTAAAGCTCTTTAAAACCATATAAATTCAAATTTGTCAATTGTTTTAAATGAAGTTAGCTTATTTTTTAATTAAAATGTCCTACCCTTTATAAGATAATAAAATAAATTTTATTTTAATGCAATTTATACTATATAAAATTCCTCACCTTCTATAAAAATCAGTTGACATTTTATTTTTAATAGTGTATAAATTTATTCATATATTTAATATTATGAATAATATAATCTATTTATTTTAAAAATGAAAGAGATAACTTACCGTAATATAATGGAAAAAATAAAAGTAAGTTATGGAACATTTCCACCACAACAACAGAAGATCGCAAATTTTATCTTAACCCATTATCCAAAAATAGCATTTCTTACTGCGACTCAATTAGGCGAAGCAGTTGGTGTGAGCCAACCCACTGTTGTTCGTTTCTGTCAGTTTCTTGGTTTTTCAGGTTATTCTGAATTCACCGAGATCTTGCAAAAACGAGTAAGACACGAGCTTACTACAACTGAACGATTCTCTTTAAGTTTATCCGAAACTGAAAAAACTCTTATGTATCCACAAAGAATTCTTTTCCAAGAAATTCGTAAACTTAGGGAGTTAGCGGAAAATTTTCCAGTTAAAATTTTTAATGAAGCTGTATATGAGATTATTAAAAGTGAAAAGATTTTTGTAATAGGTATGCGTGGTTCTGCTTCATTAGCACAATATTTTTCTTATTTCCTTCGCAAGGTAAAAAGGCCTGTATATAACCTTTCCCATGGTGGAACAGTTGAGTATGACATAATAATGGAAATGACCTCTAATGATTTAGCTGTAGTTATAGCTTTTCCAAGATACCCTAGAGAAACAATAGAAATATCTAAATTAATAAAGGATAAAGGTGGTAAAATTTTAGCTATTACTGATAATTCTGAATCTCCTTTATTTCCTCTCGCATCAAAGGTTCTTTTAACTCCCATAAGTTTTACTACTCTTTTTGATTCATATTCAGCGCCATTATGTCTTTTAAATATGCTGGTGACCGAAGTAGGAAGGAAAGATTCAGAAACATCTCAAAAGCTTTTAGAAGATTATGAAGCTATGGCTCAAAAAACCGGGGTTTTTTACAAAGCGCCTGGAGTGAAAAACCATGAGGATATAAAACAGAAAAATGATGAGAAAAAAGGATTTTGAGAGAGTTTTTAGCAAAGAGCGCATCACAAAACTTATTGATGAATTTGGTGCGATCGGAGCGGATCCAAATGGTGGAGTAACACGTTTAGCATTCTCTTCTTATGATATAAAAGCACGTGAAAAGATTATCAGAATCATGGAAAATGAGCTTGGTTTAAAAGTAAGGATCGATCCATGGGGCAATATCATCGGACGCCGTGAAGGAAAACTAAATAATGCAGCTTCTCTTATGACAGGCTCTCATTTAGATTCTGTCAGAAATGGGGGAAAATTCGATGGCCCAGCTGGGGTGTTAGGGGCTGTGGAAGCAATAAGAGCTTTAAACGAACTTAAAATCAAAACTTTTCATCCTTTGGAACTTGTTGTATTCACTGCTGAAGAACCTAATGACTTTGGTATCTCAACTGTCGGAAGCAGAGGGATGGTAGGAAAATTATCAAAAGAAGAGCTTTTAAATATAAAAAATAATGAAGGTTTTTCTATATTAGATGCTATTAAAAAAATCGGAGGAGATCCAGATCGTTTTCATGAAGGGATTAGAAAGCCTGGAGAAATAAAAGCGTTTATAGAGATTCATATAGAACAAATGCCATATCTTGAGAAGGAAAAAAAGGATATAGGAATAGTTGAAGGTATTACTGGCATTCATCGTGCTAAGGTTATTATCCATGGTGTTGCAAAACATGCAGGAACCACCCCAATGAATGAACGTCAAGATGCTTTAGTTGCAGCAGCACATTTGATTAAAACATTAAATAAGCTCGCATCAACCGAAAAGAATACAGTTGCTACTGTGGGACAAATATCCGTAAAACCAAATTCTATTAATATTATACCAAGTGAAACTTCTTTAGATTTGGAAGTTAGAAGTTATCATAAATCAGCCATAAAAAAAATTTTAGAAGATTTCTATAACGAAATGAGTTTAATAGGGAAAGTATATGGTGTAAAAACATCTATCAAAGATACCTACCATACAGAGCCAACAACATTTTCACCTTATATAAGGGAGAAGATCAAACAAGCATGTGATATTTTAGGTTTTTCTTATCTTAATTTAGTTAGCATGGCTGGTCATGATGCCAATCATATAGCAACTATTGCTGATACTGGCATGATCTTTATCCCAAGTCATAAGGGATTAAGCCATTGTCCTAAAGAATGGACAGATCCTATTTATTTAGTAAAAGGGGCTAAAGTATTAGCACAAAGTTTGCTGATATTGGATCAAGAAAATTAGGAGGTTAAAACATATATGACAAAAAATAACCTTATAAATGTCGTAAAAAAAGAAAAAATATCATTTATCTCACTCCAGTTCATTACAATAGGAGGAGAGATAAAAAATGTAATAACTCCTTCGCGAGATTTAGGTGAGGTTCTTGATAAAGGGTGTAGCTTTGATGGTTCTTCTGCTGGCTTTGTTCCAGTAGATAAAAGTGATTTGATTCTTTTACCAGATCCAAACAGCTTTTGTATTCTTCCATGGGGAGAAGAAGAAAACCGCACAGCACGTCTTATTTGTGATGTTGCAGGGAATGATAACAAAGAACTTGACACCGATCCACGCTTTACTCTCAAAAGGGTTATCAAAGAGATGCAAGATGAATTTGGCCATTCATGGAACTTCTCTCTTGCCCCAGAGTTAGAATTTTATCTTTTAATCAAAAAAGGTGAAAAAGATTATGAACCAAGTGACCAAGCAGGCTATTTTTCTATTCCCCCTAAAGATTTAGGAGATGAATTTAGAAAAAAGTTAAGCCGTATTTTGGATTCTTTAGGGATTATCTCTCAAAAGAATCACCATGAAGTACCAAAAGGGAAACATGAAATCAACTTTCATTATGGAAATGCTTTAGAGGTGGCTGACAATACTATTACTTATAAACAAGTTGTTAAATACTATGCTTCTAAAGAAGGATTAATTGCTACATTCATGCCAAAACCATTTTTTGGAACCTATGGTACAGGAATGCATATACATTTAAATTTAGTAGATAGTTCAAAAGGAGAAAATCTCTTTTATAGCAAAGAAGAAAAATACAATCTCTCAGAGATTGGTAGACATTTTTTAGCAGGGCTTTTACATCATGCTAAAGCTCTTGCTGGTATAACAAATCCCTCTGTAAATTCATACAAACGATTGGTTCCAGGATGGGAAGCACCTGTCTATATATCATGGGGATTATTCAACCGTTCTGCACTGCTTCGTATACCTGCTACCTCTCCTGAAAATAGACGTGTAGAGATCCGATCCCCAGATGCCTCTTCTAATCCTTATTTAGCTTTTGCAGCAATATTAGTTGCTGGATTAGACGGCATCAGACAAAAATTAGAACTTCCTCCCCCAATTAATGAAAATATCTATGCTATGAGCCCAGAAGAAAAAGCTAAAAAAGGGATCAAATCATTACCAGGAAACCTTAAAGAGGCATTAGAATCTCTTGAAAAAGATGATGTTATTATTAAATCACTTGGAGAAGAATTGATCAATAAATTTCTTTCTCTTAAATGGAAAGAATGGGAAGAGTTCAGTGTAAGGGTTCATCCATGGGAATTGGAAAAATATCTTGACGTATGAGGAAAACAAAAATGTATGCCAAAGATAAGATAAAGAATATAAAAACAGATGTTATAAAAGTCCCTTTAAAAAAAACCTGGAAAATATCTCTTTATTCTGCTGGAGTTCGCTACCACATTGTTGTTCAAATAGAAACAGAAAATGGGATAAAAGGATATGGCGAGGTCTCCCCTTCTCCTGCCTTTATGGGCGAAGAAGCTCGGATTATCAAAAACGTTATCGATCAATTTTTAGCACCACAACTCATTGGCTCAGATCCTTTTGACATGGAGCTAATTCATTCACAAATGGATAAAGCTATCCAAGGAAATGGTGCTGCTAAAGCTGCTATAGATATTGCTCTATATGATCTTCAGGGAAAGATATTGGATATCCCGGTATATATGCTTCTTGGAGGAAAATATCGATCTGAGATACCTTTAACATGGGTAGTTTCCATCCAGGATATTAATTCTGCTTTAGAAGAAGCAGAACGTTTTATAAAAATAGGAATAAAGACAATAAAAATCAAAATTGGCACTGATCCAAAAAGAGATATAGCTCTTATTGAAGAATTAAGGAATAGATATGGCAATACCATAAATATAAGGGTGGATGCTAACCAAGGATATCGAGTTGATGAGGCAGTAAGAGTTTTAGATAAAATGGAATCCTTTGATTTAGATGCAATTGAACAGCCAGTAGCAGCATGGGATTTGGAAGGAATGCAATATTTAGCAAATTCCTTAAAGACTCCAATTATGGCAGATGAATCGGTTTTCTCTCTTGAGGATGCATATAAGGTAATTAAAATGCGAGCTGCTGATATTATTAATATAAAGATCGGGAAAGTCGGTGGTATTTATCCTGCAAAAAAGATTGCAGCCATTGCTCAAGCAGCTAACATCCCAATAACCATTGGAAGCAATTTGGAATTAGGTATAGGTTCTGCAGCAAGTATTCATTTTGGCATTTCAACTAAAAATGTTTTATATCCTTGTGACTTAATGATAGGACCTGATCTGCATGAATTTGACTTCATTGATCCTTCTTTTTCAATGGAAGGTGGGATTGTGCAACCTTTTGATGCTCCAGGTTTAGGGGTTAAAGTTAACATAAAATAAGAGTTGTTGATATGTTAAGGAATAAAAATTTTAATAATAACACCTTATTTCTCCCTACTTTAGCAATTTTGGGGTTAATATTTCTTGGGGTTATTCCATTTGTTGTAACACCACGGCTCTCTTATGCTTTTTACCTTATGTTTTGGATGGTCATGGCGAGTTCATTCAACATTATTTATGGATTTACTGGCTATCTACCTTTTGGCTATGTCGCATTTTATGGGGTGGGTGCCTATACTACCGCAATTTTATGGAGCAGGTTAGGTGTTCCTATTCCTATTGCTGTTCTTGGTGGAGGATTTATAGGGGTACTACTTTCTCTTATCTTTGCTCCTACTTTAAGACTTCAAGGGGTATACTTTGCAATTGTTAACCTATCTTGTGCAATGGCTCTTAGGATTGTTGTATCAAATCTCCCAGAAGAATGGACAGGAGGAAGTTTGGGTGTCTCGCTTTCATCTGTTTATAAACCTCTTTATAGTTATTATCTAATGCTTTCACTTCTTGTGATTACTGTTTATGTTTCATATTATGTTTCTAAATCAAGATTTGGAATTGCTTTACGTTGCATAAGGGAGGACCCAGATGCTGCTGAAGTGCTTGGGGTGAATGTTGTTAGAAATCGTTTAAAAGCTTGGATATTAGCCGCCCTATTTTCATCATTTGCCGGTGGTATCGAAGCTTGGCATACAGCAATTATTGATCCTGATTCGTCTTTCAACCTTCTTATAACAACAAAAACCATTATCTATGCCATGTTTGGAGGTTTAGGAACGATTATAGGACCTATTGTTGGATCTATATCGCTATATGTTTTAGATGATTTAATCTGGGGGAAATTCCCTTTACTTAATATGCTCATCCTTGGCGCAATGGTAGTTATTCTGGTCATCTTTTTTCCAAGAGGAATAATAGGTTCTTTAACAAGAAAGTATCCTTCATCAAGACGGTATGTAAGATAAGGAGAAACTTAATGGAAAGCATTTTAATCCAAGCGATTGTTTCTGGAATTCTGTTAGGTTTAATTTACGGTTTGATTGGAATGGGAATGAATATCATATATGGTGTTATGCGTGTTGTGAATTTTGCTCATGGAGAATTTATGATGCTTGCCGCATATATTTGCTACTGGTTAAATCGTCAATATGCTACTAATCCTTTGCACTCTCTTATAATTATAGTTCCATTATTTTTTGGGTTAGGCTTTCTTGTATATTACTTATTTGTGCCAAGGCTATTAAATTCTGAAGATCCTGAAATGGCTTCTTTTTTGGTCTTTTTTGGTATTTCATTGGTTCTCTCTTCTTTGATCCTAATTATATGGGGGGCTGACCCACGTGGGATCCCCTTCCCTTTTAAACGGGTTTCGGTCTCGATTGGAGAATTTTTCTTCCCATTAGGTCGTTTAATTGCTGGTGGTTTTTGTGGAATAGTAATACTTCTCCTTATTTTACTTCTATTTAAAACTTATTTAGGTAAAGCAATCAGAGCAATTATCCAAAATCGTGAAGCTGTATCAATCCTTGGTATTGATACACATCTTCTTTCTGCCTTTTCCTTTGGCATTGGGTTACTTTTAGTTGGTCTTGCTGGCGGTCTTGTAATTCTTAGTTTTCCAGCAATAACACCTATGATGGGCTCTTCATATACCTTAGTTGCCTTTGTTGTGGTTATACTTGGAGGGCTAGGAACCCCACTTGGCGCCCTATTAGGTGGATTTATTTTTGGATTGGCTGAAAATATAGGCGCAGTTTTTATGCCTACTTCATTATCACCCGTGATTGCATTTGTACTTTTGATCACCATGATCCTAATTCGGCCACAAGGTATTTTAGGAGAGGGTTAAATATTTTTTTATAAGGGTTTTTTAAATGTTAGAAGTAATTCAATTGATAAAGAGATTTGGTGGACTTATTGCTGTTAACAATCTCTCTATGCATGTTGAAAAAAATAAAATTTTAGGGGTTATAGGCCCAAATGGCTCAGGGAAAACAACTCTTCTAAACTGTATTAATGGTTTATATAAACCAGAAAAAGGAAGAATATTATTAAATGGCAAGGAGATTCAGGGACTTCTGCCGCATGAAATCGCAAAAATAGGGATAGGACGCACTTTCCAAGTCCCAAAGATCTTCAAAAGAATGACAGTGATGGAAAACCTTTTGGCTCCTGTGTTATCTTCAGAGCTTTCTGATAAAGAACTAAAAGAAATAGCAAGAAAGTTTCTATCTCAGGTTAATCTTTTAGATCATGAGAATGAATTAGGAGAGGAATTGTCTGGTGGGCAACAAAAACTTTTAGAATTGGTAAGGATTATGATGTTCAACCCTGATCTCCTCCTGTTAGATGAACCTTTTGCAGGTGTTCACCCTACTTTAAAGGCAATGTTCTATGAACGAATTATGGAACTTAAAGAATCAGGAAAGACCTTTATTTTGGTAAGTCATGATATCAACTCAATATATACCCTTTGCGATCAAATTATTGTCTTAGATCGAGGGGAAAAAATTGCCTATGGGAAACCAGAAGATATTAGAAAGAATGAAAGGGTTATAGAGGCCTATTTAGGTAGGTAAAGATGTCTATTCTATCAGCAAAGAATATTGTAGTTTCTTATTATGGTGACATAAGTGTTCTTAGGGATGTTTCAATGGAGGCAAAGGAAGGGGAGATAACGATCATTATAGGGCCTAATGGTGCTGGAAAATCGACCCTTTTAAAAACATTATATGGCCTTCTTCGTCCTAAAAAAGGTTCAATTATCTATGAAGGAAAAGATATCACTGGATTAAAAGTCCACGAGTTCATGAAATTAGGTTTAGCTTATGTTCCTCAAAGTAGAACTGTTTTCCCTGATCTTACAGTAATGGAAAACTTAGAATTAGGTTCTTGGATTTTAAGACATGATAAGAAAAAGGTTAACGAAGCATTAGATTATGTTTTTAGCTTCTTCCCTATATTAGATGAAAAAAAGAATGATAAAGCAAAAACTTTAAGTGGTGGTCAACAAAAAATGCTTGAAGTAGGCCGAGCATTATTAACAAAACCTAAAGTATTACTCTTGGATGAGCCAACCGCTACATTAGCTCCTATGCTTGCTAAAGAGATTTACTCATTTCTTGTACGGTTACGCGATGAGAAAACAACCATTGTCCTTGTAGATCAAAATGTAAGGCAAGCTTTTGAAATCGCTAATTATATTTATGTTTTAGAACTTGGGGAGAATAGCACCCAAGGCTCAAAAAAAGAATTTGAAGGAAAATTAAAGGAGGTGATCAAAGATTGGCTTAACTATGATGAATCTCATTAGAGTTTATCATAGCTCTTTGTTGGTGGAGAAGCAGGCAGTAAATTTTATTTGTCAGCTTTCTCTTATGCAATAACTTTATAGAAAAGGGGGTTGTATTATGAAAAAAACATTGATATTTACCTTTTTAATTGCCTTTTTCATGGTTACTTTTGCAATAGGTATATCTCAAAGCAAAGCTGTTCAACCGATAAAAATTGGATTAACGATTTCAACAACAGGGAAATATGTCTTTGCTTCCTCTCAAGGATTTAAAGGAATCCAGATATGGGCAGATTTAGTTAATGAAAAAGGTGGTATTTCATTAGGTGGTAAAAAACGTCCGGTTAAACTTATCTATTACGACGACCGAAGCGATAAGGAAACGGTTGTCCGCCTTTATGAAAAGTTGATCAATCAGGATAAAGTAGATATATGTTTTGCTCCTTTTGGTTCAACATTAACAGGGGCTGCTGCTGCTATCACAGAAAAGTATAAAAAGATGTTAATTATATGGTCAGCAGCTTCAGATGCTATTTATGCTCAAGGATATAAATATATTGTTTCTGCTACTGAGACACCTGTCTCTTTAATGCCAAAACCAGAAATTGACCATATGGCTACCCTTGGTATAAAGAAGATAGCTATTGTATATGTTGATGAGCCATTCCCTGCTGGGCTTGCCAAATATGCCAAAAAATTGGCACAAGGCAAGGGAATGAAGGTTGTCTTATATGAAAAGTTTTCTCCTGGAACTAAAGATTTTACGATTCTCCTTCAGAAAGTAAAACGCTCCAATCCTGACGCTTTTTATGCTTCTGCATATATGGATACTCAAAAAATGATGATCAGACAGATGAAAGAGGCAAATATAATGTTTCCATATGTTTACATGGTCTATTCTGGGATGCCTCAATGGCATGATCTTAAGGAAGATGGTTGGTATATCTTTGGTCATACCCTTTATCACAAAAAGCTCAACTGGAAAGTAAATGCCGGGCTTTCACGTGCTGAGTTTGAGAAGGTCTTTAACAAGAAATTCCCAAAAGCTGAAAATCCACCAGATTTTCAGACCTCATTAGCATACGGAGCTGGAGTAATCCTTGAGGAGATGATAAAAAAAGCTCAATCTTTAAAAGCAACTGACTTAAAGAAAGCAGCATTAGATCTTTCAGGAAAGATAACCGTAATGACCGGACCTTATGAAATCGATGAGAGTGGCAAACAGCTCCAGATGCCTTTTATTGTAACCCAGGTTCAACCGACAAAAGAATATAGTGTTAATCTTTTATATCCTAAGGAAGTTGCAACTGGTAAAGTTATATTCCCTATTCCATCTTGGGATAAAAGATAAAATAAATTAAATTTGCAAAACGCAAAAAAGGGGTAAGAAATAATGCTTACCCTTTTTTATTTTCATCTTTTTTATTAATCGCTTATTTTGTTTTTCAGAAGGATAAAAACAAAAATTAGTTAATTATGCCGAAAGTTTGAACCTCAAGAACCTTTTAGTATTTATGAAGATGTGGCATTCTTCGCCGATTCTGCTTTACCATACCTGAATCAGGAAGTTCCCGCATTTTCATTTCGATCTCATTTTCATACATGATCTTAATCTCCTTTGCTATATTTTTCTATTTTAATTAGTTCGTGCTGAAAAATAAAGCGTAAACTAATTATAACTAAAAATTTTGATTTTAAGAGGTTAAAAATTATCTCAAAACAATTAAAAATGTAGTAAAAAATTATATAAATAAGGAATTTTCCTTTTTAATTTAGGCTGGCAAAATTAGCCTAAACATAATTAATCCATTTCTCTTATATGGACTAATTAATATAAAAAATCACAAATTCCTCAAATATCTCTTCATCTCAAAATTCCGCTTCAATTCTTCATCCTCTTTTAATCTGTCAAGAACTTCTTTAATTGAAGAGAGCATTCTTTTTTTATCCTCTGGTAATTTCCCTTCTACTGAAAGATAGTTAGAGACATGATCACTCAAATAGAGAGAGTGAACATTGAGCCTTTCAATTATCATATACTCTTCTTTTAACACTGTTTCAGGGCTTGCCAATACGAATTCTCCTTTTTCCATCTGATCATATATAGGAGAGTATGGTTGAGGAATCAATGTTCTCACCCTAATAAAGTCTGGATCCATCTTATTTAGAACATATGCACTCCCTTTAGCATGGGATTGCCATTTTTCATTTCCTCCAATACCTAAAAGAAGATAAACAGAGGTTTCAAAGCCTGCCTGCTTTGCTTTTTTGACTCCCTCTATCATCTCCTTAGGGGTCGCACCTTTTTTTATCTCAGCTAAAAGCTCAGCATCACCTGTTTCTAAACCAATATGTAAACGTGTAAGTCCTGCTTTTCTTAAGATCTTTAATTCATCAATAGGTTTCTTAAAAAGGGTTTTTGCCCGCGCATAGCTTGTTACCCTCTCTAAATTGGGAAATTTTTTATACAAATATAAAAGAACATCCTGAAAATCCTTGGTTTTTATTATCAAGCTATTTGAATCACCAATAAAAACCCTTGGTATAGCTTTACCATAGATACTATATGCAGTATCGATGTCACGCTTTATTTCATCTACCTTTCTTCTTTCAAACCGAATCATTTTATACATAGAACAAAATGTGCATTTATTCCATGGGCATCCCCTTGTTACCCTTAAAAGCATACTAAATGCCTCGCTTGGAGGACGATATGGAGGAAAATCATAAGAAAAACTCATCTTTTAACTCCTTATTGAATATTTTTAGCCATAAAATCTTTTATAACCTATAAGCTAAAGATCATGCCATCTTCTGCTACCATTATATCACCAGAATAAAACTTTTCAACGCCAGCTAAAAGAGAACTATTATCTGCAATTGGATTTATGTGAGTAAGCACAACCTTTTTTACATTTGCTTTCATTGCAACTTCTCCAACTAATAAAGGAGTGAGGTGTCCTTCTTTTTTCATTCCATCTGGAAAAGACGATTCAACTACAAAAATATCAACATCCTTTGCCAATTTTATTAAGTTATCAGAGATATCAGTATCTCCTGATAAAGCAATTCTTCTTTTATTTTTATCCTCAATTCTAAACCCTATACTGGTATCAATATGAGCCATTGGAAAGGAGTAGATATCAAATCCTTTAATCTGAAAAAGATCCTCTTCCATCTCTTTTACATTAATATCAAATTTATCAGGATAAAGCCATGGTTCAAAAAGCTTTTGTACATTTTTAAAAAATTCTTTAAACCCTTTACCAGAGAGGATAGTAAGATCTTTTCTCCTCGGAGGTTCAGAATATTTAGAAGCAAAAATCAATGGGACAAGATCTGAGATATGATCTGGATGATGGTGAGTTATCAAAATCAAATCTAAATTTAAATATGTCACCCCAAATCTCAACATCCTCTTAATCGTGCCAGAACCGCAATCTATCAATACCTTTAAATTATCAGTTAATATTAAATATCCTGGCGGAGATCTCCTAAGAGACGGTTCGCATGTACCTGAACCTAATATAATAAGATTAAAATAACTCATTTTAATATAAAAAATCTATCTTATTGGATACTCCCCTGTAAAACAGGCATAACAGAAAGAGTTATCATCCTCTACTGCTTTTTTCAATCCATCAAGACTCAAATATGCCAAGGTATCTGCCCCAATACTCTTTCTTATCTCTTCTACTGAATGTTTAGAAGCAACAAGTTCCCTCTTGGTTGGAATATCTATTCCAAAGTAACATGGATTAGTAATCGGTGGAGAACTTATCCTAACATGAATTTCCTTTGCTCCTGCAGCTCTTATCATCTGTATGATCTTTGTAATAGTAGTAGAGCGAACTATTGAATCATCTACTAATACTATGCTTTTTCCTTTAAGAACCTCTGCTATACTGCTTAACTTAAGTTTTACACCAAAATGCCTAATGGACTGGGTAGGCTCTATAAATGTCCTGCCAATATAATGGCTTCTCATTAAACCTAACTCAAGAGGTATTTTTGATTCAATGCTATAACCAATAGAGGCTGAAAAACCAGAGTCAGGGACAGGAACCACCATATCCGCATCTATTGGATATTCTTTTGCTAAAATCTGACCCATCCTTTTTCTTGTAGAATAAACCTGCCTATTAAATATAACACTATCAGGCCTAGCAAAATATATCAATTCAAAGACACATTGGCTATGTTTCCCTTCCTCTATGTAGGGACTTTTAAGTTTAAAGGTTCTAAGAGTTTCCTTTTTATCAATGACTATCATTTCCCCTGGCTCTATCTCTCTAACAAATTTCCCTTCAACAAGATTAAATGCACAACTCTCTGAAGCCAAGATATATCCACCATTACTCAATCTTCCTAAAACCAAAGGCCTAAAACCTAACGGATCCCTAACCCCTATAATCTTTTTTGTTGTCATAAACAAAAGTGAATAAGAACCCTTTACAGGAGTAAGGCCTTTTAAAATCCTCTGTATAATATTTTCTTCCTCACAACGTGCAATAAGGTGAATTAAAACCTCTGTATCAGAAGATGAGCTAAAAATAGCACCTCTTGGTGGATCCTCGAGTTCATCTTTTAATTTCAAATAATTGGTAAGTTGTCCATTATGGACAATGGCAATCTCTTTTTTTATCTTTGGATGATACTTAAATTCCCTAACCAATGGTTGTAAATTCAATATCAAATCTTGTTCAGAAACATTCTTATCCCTTACAGTAGAATAGCGAGTATGCCCAATAGCCATAAATCCCTTTAATCTTTTGAGCCGTTCTTTGTTAAAAACCTCGCTAACAAGCCCTAAACCACCTTCTTTATAAAATCTCTTCTCATTAAAGGAAGCAATCTTTGCACCATCCTGACCTCTATGTTGCAAAGCATGAAGACCAAGATAGGTTATTTTTGCAGCTTCAGGATGGCCATATACTCCAACAATCCCACACATTTTTCCCTCGATTAACTAATCTCCATTGGAGATTATCCTTTAAAATTAGATTATCAAAATTTAGATTTGTTTTTAAAGGTATATTAGTAATTAAAAGATTTCAACCTTTTTTTGTTGCCATTTTAATATCAATTCTTTATAATTTATATGTATTAAAGATATAATTAACATTTATGAATTATTTAAACCAAGGAGAAAAAAATGGATATTAAAGATGATATTATAAGATTAGCCCGTCTTTTAGAAGAGATATCTTTTATGAAGACAGAGCGAATCAATGCAGAGCATCCACGTTTCAAGGCATGGTGGGCTGAAACAGAACAGGCTATTGAAAAAATAGGAGGCAAAAAGTCTCCTTTTTTTAAAGACTTTATGAATCTTGACTTTTCCTTGCCAGGGGAGAAGATGTGGAGTAAAGGCCATGAAATAGATCCAAAGGATATGGGAAAATTTCGTGAAGATTTATCCTCTGCAGAAGAAATTATTAATAATCTTATAAACGAAAGAAAAAGTCTTTTAGAAAAGGAAAGTAACAAATTAGGTTCAACACCTTTTAGGAAAATAAAAGAAGAAATCTTAACAGGAAAATTTGAAATTGAAAAAGAGGAAGGGGAAAAAATGGAGAAAATATTCACACAAGCAACAAGGGATAAACTTATTAGCTCTCTTATGAAAACAGTTGAAGAACAGATGAAAGCCGATAAACCAGACTGGGAAAAAGTTGATTCAATCATGACTGAAATAAAAGGATTGAAAAGCATTGATACCCTTTTGAATAAGATTCAAAAAGAAACAGAAAAGAAAGATGCTAAATGGAGTGACGTTAGAGATACGTTATCAGAATTATGGAATATAAAAAAAGATTTAGTCATACAGCTTCTTCCTAATATTTTAAAGGTTAAAGAAAAATAATTTCTCCTTTTATTTCATTTTCAATATGAAGAATTCCTATACTGTTTTGCTTAGCAAAAAAACGATCAGTAGGTGAACCTGGATTAAAAAGAAGTATACCCTCTTTTTTATGATTAACTCCATTATGAGTATGGCCAAAAACTATACAATCAACTTTTTCCTCCTTAAATACTTCAAATACCCTTTTTTCCATCCCAAAAGGGGCACCCCACCCATGCACTATTCCAATCCGAAAGTTTTTTACCTCTATAATCTTTTTTTCTGGTAGCTTATAAACTAGATCTTCTCTATCCATATTTCCTCTTACTGCAACTGTTTTCTCTTTTGGGAAAAAATCTAATACCTCAGATGTAACTATATCACCAGCATGTAGTATAAGATCCGCATCGTGCATATATTTATAATAGATCTCTTCTAAATATTTAGTCGGGGAAGAAAGATGAGTATCTGAAATAACAGCAAGTTTCATAACCTTTACACTTATTGCCTTACCTTTAAAAGCCTTATTGCATCGTCTAAACCCTGCACTGTTAACTCAAACATAGGAAAAACTTCAGCAATTAATGGGATGGTATTTGTATACTGCCATGCTCTTTTAAGAGTAGGGTTTAACCAGACTGAATATTTAAAATGCTCAGCGATCTTTTTAAGCCATACTATACCAGGAATATCATTATAATACCAATAATCAATTGCACCATTCACCTCCAATAGTTCACTTGGAGCCATATTTGCATCACCAACGATGATTAGCTTGTAATCACTCCCAAAATTTTTAAGAAACTGGTTTGTTGAGATAGTATCAGTAGTTTCCATATCTAACCAGAGATCTTGATAAATGCAGTTATGAAAATAAAAATATTTAAGATCTTTAAATTGATCTGATGCAGCAGAAAAGAGTCTACTTACAAGGCCGCTATATATATCCATTGAACCACCAGTATCCATTAAAAGTATCAATTTTACTGTATTTTTAAGGCTTCTTTTCCAAACAAATTCAAGCTCCCCAGCATTACGACAAGTTTTATCAATCGTCCTTTCCACATCCAATTCATCTTCGGGTCCTAAGGGCAAAAGAGCCCTTAACTTGGAAAGTGCTACCTTCATTGAACGGGTATCCATTACCCTATCATGATCATAATTGCGAAATCTTCTCTCTTCGGCAATTTGAATGGCAGACCGATGACGGGAATAACCTTGTCCTATTCTAACACCTGCTGGATTATAACCAAAAGCACCTTGAGTTGAAGT
>JAFDIG010000260.1 GCA_019308145.1 Deltaproteobacteria bacterium
AAATTTGTGGTATGCAGAAATCCTATCCGGGGGTCAAGGTGGGTTTTATAGATTTCAGATAAAACCGTAATATACATGAGGCTATTACCAAAACTTATTAAGGCATTTAACCTATTTTGAGGAGGTCTCCTTGTTCTAGTACTAAAGCAAAAATCTTCATTGTCTATAATTTTATCAAATGTCCTGTAATAATAATTGCTGCAGTTGCCTTCTATGGCCATCAATTCCTCTATAGAGGAAAGACCGTCTAAATCAGAGCTTATTTCTCTAATCCTCTCTATCTCTTCATTGAGTTCCACTCCCCTATTGTTGTAATAATTTAATACCTTCAGGATATTTAAGATAGCGCCCCTGACCAAAGACCTTGCCAAATACAACCGTTTTTCCGGGTTTAGATATGTTTCAGCCTGTTTTAAAATCATAAAACCAGAGTTATAGTGTTCTCTAGGATAAAAAGAGCCTGTGTAGTATCCATAGTGATTATAAAAGTGTAAAATGATTTCCTGCTCAGACAAAAAATTTAAAAGCTTCTTATTTATTGTGACCTCTCCAAAGATCAGTATCTCCTTTGTATTTTCAACAGGGACATATTTTTTCCCTCCCTCAGTGTTTTCAAAATAAAGGGTATTTTGCTTTCTATGAAGTTCACCACTTGAGAAGATATAAATTGTCCTTTTCATTTATGCCTATGCCCAACAAAAGTCTTTATAAGCACAATTTCTACACCACCTTATTTTTTTTGGTTCAGGTGGCCTATCTCTTTTTATTATCTCTTTTATTTCATTAAAAGCCACCTTAAGTCTATCTTCTAAAGCATGAGTGAGTTTAACCTCTATTCTCTTTTTCTCTTTAGGAATCAATAATTCACCCTTTATTTCTATCCCCTGTTTTTTAAGCTTATATAGATAGAATGCAAGCTGCATCTTTGCAGGCAGTTCAAACCTTGAAGATTTTTTAACCTCACCCACTACTAATTGGCCATCCCTTTTTTTTATCAAATCAATTTTTATATCAGGGGTGTTAATCTCCTTTTTATCCCTTAAGTAAACATTTTCATGGAGGATTCTTCCAATCTCTAAAAATGTATCGTCCTGTCTCGGATTTAATTCATGTGCCATAAGCCAGACCTCTCTTTTACAGACATAATAATACCAGATAAGGGTGCCTGTAATACGTTGCAATTAAAAAATCCCCTATTTTATTGTCCAATAATGCCGGTAAGAAATAACCTTAATAACCATCTGTTTTAGTAAACATTTATTAAAGTTTTTGATGATAATGTAGCCTTTTCAAAACAATAACATCAAGGTATTTTTCTCTTTACTTCTGAAATCTTGTCAAAATCAGTATCAAAGGAAACAATAGGAAGATGTTCCTCCTTAGAAAAAGCAGAAAGGAAAGCATCTGTCCAATCAATATTAATATTATCCCATAAATTAAGGGCTTCTAATAGTAAAGTTTTTGAAGTTTGGGTTATAAATCCTTCAAAAAGGATTAAAGATTTTATTTTACTAATAATCTCCTTTTTAGGAATTTTATAAAACTTTTCAAGCACCCAAATGCACTCAGATAAAATAAGGTCAGTCAAGTATGCCTTTTCTACACCATTCTCAATCTTTTCCAGAAAATATTTGGCCTTATTAGCTTGGTCAGGAATATCGTTTAAAAGAAACCTTAAAATGACATTAGTATCAATTAGATAAGCCTTCTTTTGCTGCATTTTCTGCAACCATCTCTAAAGTTTTTGAAAGTGCTTCTTTTTCAGAAATTATCTTTTTGTATCTTCCCAAGGAACCAAAAAGGGTATCTACTTTCTTCACTTTAAATTTCTCTTTTAATGCCTCTATAACTAGCCTCGAAAATGACTTACCCTTTTGGGATCTTACAATCTCTTCAATAAATGCCTGTTCTTCTTTTGGTATATAAAGAGTTATCTTCCTTCTTGCCTTTAAGTGCTCAACCTTGACCTTCATTTATACTATACTTCCATTATTTATACTTCTATCTTCTTTTTAATCTACTTCTTTTATTTTGTCAAAGTTAGTGATGCTCTTAATTATATCTAGGTAATAAGCCATAGCCAGATGGGCTGAACATCAATATAAAATCTATCTTCTTTTAAAACCAATTTTTCATCTTCTGTAATAATTATAGCTTTGTTAATGCCTAGTTCTGGCATAGCTGAAAAAAGGGCCTTCTTTTCCCTTTCTAATGTATCCTTTGAAGCAAGAGATTGGGCAACTTGAATAAGGCCGCAAACCTTGCCATTTCTCCAAAGGAGAAAATCCACCTCAAGGCCTTCCTTTGTTTTATAATAAAAAACTTCCCATCCCCTTCTAACAAGTTCAATAAAAACAATATTTTCAAGGTAATAACCTTTATTTTCTTCCCACGGAAAGGCAGTAGCGGTGATAAGACCTGTATCAATAATATAAACTTTGCGGGGGTTTACTAGTTGCCTTTTTAAAGAAAAACTGAATAAAGGAATAAGCCTTACAAAATTAATTTCTTCAAGGTGGTCAAGATACTCAAAAATAGTGTTTTTCCCAGTTCTAACCCCCTTTGAAGACATAAATGCATGATACTTACGCACAGAGAATAACCGAGAAAAGTTATGAGTAAGATATCTCATAAGGTCTTTCATAAGAAATGTGTTTATAATATTAAATCTTTCTACAAGGTCCTTATAAAAAATAAGATTAAAATAATCTTGAAGTATTTGTATCTTAAAAACTGGATCTTTATTAAATATCTCAGGGAAGCCACCATAAATAAGATAATCATTAAAGAGTTTTTTTATTGTAAATTTCTTTTCTGAATATAGTAAATGATTTAAATCAGCTATTTTGAAACCATGCCAACAAAGGTATTCTCTGAAAGAAAAAGGATAAAGAGGAAAAGATAATGTCCTCCCTCTAAGCTCTGTAGCCACCTCTCGTGACAAGAGTTTTGACGAAGAACCAGTAACATAAATTATTGCTCGTTTTTCTTCATGGATTCTCCTTAAAAATTTAGACCAACCAGGCAATTCCTGAATTTCGTCTAATAGAAAATATGGTAAGGCCTTTACACCTTCAGGAAAAATCTCATAATAGGCCTCCAAAAGACGTTCTCCATCTTCAATTTGTAAAGGCATCAATCTTTCATCTTCAAAACTTATGTAAACTACGTGCTCTTTGGCAACTTTCTGCCAAAGTTCTGAGGCCAGTTGAAAAAGCCTGTATGTCTTACCCGCCCTCCTAGGGCCTACAATAGTCACAATTAAGTTTATATCTAGGGGAAGAGCAAGCTCTCTTGGGACAAATTCAATCTTCCTCTCCCAAAAATGGGTAATCAATCTTTTAAAACTTTCCTTTTTGTCCCTCTGCATAGAGACAATTTTATATTAATTTGACTCTATTT
>JAFDIG010000261.1 GCA_019308145.1 Deltaproteobacteria bacterium
TCACAACGGATATTATGCTGTAGATGCTGATTCTGAGAGTGGTAGTCCTGCTGATACTTCTTCTATTAATTATCTCTGTGGTGAATGTCATGGAAAATTTCATTATGAAACAGAGAGTGGTGGTTATGCTTCTCCTTGGCTTAGACATCCAACAGATTATGATATGAATAATGTAAGTGGTAAAGAGTATGGAAATTATCCAAACACTTCTATTTTTTCTGGCAAATTAGGAGTTTCTGCTCAATATGATTATTTTGCAGATGTTCCTGTAGGGAATAATCAGGGAGCAGTATTATCTCAAGTTCTTAAAAATGATGATGATGCCATAGTTCTTTGTATAAGCTGTCATAGAGCACATGCAACCCCTTATGATGATATTTTGAGGTGGAATTATAAAGGTTGGCCTGGTGTATCTGATGATCAAAATGGATGCTTAGCCTGTCACACAACTAAATACTGAGGGAGAAAATGAAAAAAAGTTTAATATTTTTAATACTTTTAATATTTTTTAAAATTAATTTGGCTTTTTCTTTAAAATTACATCTTTTTTGCAACATGGAAAATTTTCATCATATAAAAGCAAGTCTTGAAATAGAGAAAATAATTTTTCAAGATGGAGCATATCAGTATTTGGTTAATTTAAAACAAAAAAATATAACATCTCAAAAAAATTTTGGTCAAGTTTATCTGGGGTTTGTAGAAGTTCCTAAGGAGAATTTAGAATTCACTCTATATTTAAAAAAAGTCAGTTTAAATGGAAAAGAAATAGAGATAGACCCTAAATATAAAGCTTTTAAATTTTATTTAGATTTAACAAAAACCAAAAGAAAAATTTTACTTTTATTTATTAATTGGAATGTGGCTTATAGCTTTAAAAATGGAAAGTTTGTTCCTGCTCTAAGTTATTCCTTTGGAGAAAAGCCAAGAGTTGAGGAGCTTTTACTTGCACTTGATAAAGAAAATGAAGGTCTATGGGTAATAGATAGTGCCTTAAACAGAGTAGTCTATTTTATAGAGGTAAAAGGAAAACCTGAATATTTGATTTCCAATTGGGATAGAACCGAAGCTTATGTTCTTTGTTCCAAAGATAAAACTGTAAAAGTTATAAATAGTAGAACCTTAAATATAGAAAGGGTATTTTCTGTATCACCTTTAAATAAGCCTGAGTTTATGGATGTAGATAAAAATGGGAACGGTGTGATTGTTTCTCAATCAGACAGAAAGATAGCTTTATTTGATTTTACAAAAGGTAATATTTTAAACTTGCAATATGTAGAATTTGAGCCGGGCTATATATGCTATATTCCTCAGGTTCAAAGCTATTTCATTTCTTCTTCAGAAAATGCAATATATGTTTTTGATGATAGATTAAACAAGATAAAACGCTTAGATACACCTTTAACACCTGTAAGTATTTTTACTGATGGAGAAAGAGTTTATATATCAGATGTAAATGGTGGAATTTCTATTTATTCTTTGCCTTCGTTTTCCTTTGAAGGAAGACTTAATGTTTGTTCTCTGGTTTTAAGAGGTCTTTTGGTAAGAAATAAGATTTATTTGACATGTGATGATGGATATATTCCTTATTTTTATAAAGGGCAGAGGAATATAAATGAGTTTATAGAAGGCAAAGCTTCTTTTTATGCATTATCTTACTCTTCTTATAAAAAATGGCTTTATGCAGGTTCTGATAAAAAAAATCTCATAGCTGTAATTGATGTTTATAATGATAAAATAAAAGGTTATATACATTTAGGGGGGCCAGCTTATGAGATGGTTGCCCTTCCTTAGTATTTTTTTGATTTTAGTATTTATTGGTAGTGGAGTAACTGGTTCTTATAAAGAATCAGCACATGGAAATAGCACTGAGGGAGTAAATAGATCTTCAATGTCTGGATATTCCCAAGGCAATTGTGCTCACTGTCATGAGATGCACGCGAGTATTGAAGGAAGTGAGCCAGAACCTGCAGGTGTTGGTTATTTTGCTCTTTTTGCTGATAATTTTAATACTGCAAAAACTACCGGAACTTATGATCAAAGTGATAACTTTTGTTTTTATTGCCATGGTCCTTCTTCTCTTCAGGTAAATGGAATTACAAATTATGATTACAGTAAAACCTTTGGAGGGGCAAACAACGCAACGGTAAATAATATCATGGATGCATTTAATCAGGCATCTTATCATAATTTATATGATATTTGGGATTTTGCTAACAAAACTTTCTCTTTTTTTACTTCGGGTTCCAATCCATGTGTAGCTTGTCACAATCCTCACATTGCAAAAAGAAATAAAGCAAATCCAGGAGATCCAACTTTTACTGCTATTTCACTTCCATCTGATCATGGAAATTTATGGGGAGATGATAGTTCAGAAAGAATGTATGCTTATACTTATGCTGCTGGCTATACTTATCAGGCACCTTATTATAATTCTAATTCTTCTTATGAACCTGCTGATGATACAACTTATGATGGTTCTAATATGCCTGATTATGTTACTTTTTGCACAGATTGTCATAATACATCAAATCAAGTGCCAAGTCAAATCCTTGGAAATATCTCCAGGCCTCCAAGGACTACAGGATATTTAATATCTATAGACTGGGATAATGAAAAACATGGTAAAGGGGCTGCGGATGGTTCAGTAAGTTTAAAAAATCCTTATTCTAATGTTTCAGGTAATAAAGTAGTTTCCTGTCTTGATTGCCATGAGCCTCATGGTGCACCAAATGCAGTTCTGATAAGAAGAGAAGTAAATGATAGTTTATTGGAAGATACTATTCCTTTAGATGGAGCAATTGCAACAAATGACAATTATTGTCCATCTAAACCTTCTTATTCAGGAGATAAAAGACTTGGATATCTTTGCAGACGATGTCATAAAGATGATAATGCCTTTGATAATAATACTCTTCATGAAAACAGATGGTGTATTATTCATCATAATGATAGTAAAAAATGTGGATATTCTTCTTCTGAAGTAGATGATGCTCCTTATGTTCCTCAAAATTGTGACGAGTGTCATCAATCTAAGCAACCAATTACCTGCACCTGTTGCCATTATCACAATGCTCAAAATGTACATAACTTCACTGGGAGAACATTTTGAAAAAATATAGACAAACATACTCATTAAACTTGACAAAAAAACTTTTGATTTTATAAATAAAATTAGAGATAAAAAGGAAAGGTAATGAAATGAGGATTATTTTTAATATATTTTTGATTTTTATTTTTGTTTTAATAAATAAAGGTTTGGTTTTAGCAAGAGTTTCTGGAGTATGTCTACAGATGATGAATGTGGTTAAGGAGAACAATCTTCCTACCATCTACCACTTCGGAAGTGGTAGATTTGACAAAAATAAGGAGGATCAGTAAAATAAAATACAAAAAGTAACA
>JAFDIG010000262.1 GCA_019308145.1 Deltaproteobacteria bacterium
TCTGAATCTTTTTATAAATTGTGGATCAAAAGAGAAATCAGGGGGCAAAATTTTGATGGCAGTAATACGGTTAAGATGGATATGTTTACCCTTATAAACGATTCCCATTCCGCCACGACCAATGATGTCAAGAATTTTATAATTGGCAATAATTTTCCCTATCATTTATCTTCTTTTAAATATCTTTATAAACTAAATAAAATACAGATTTTATTAATATGTTATACTTATAAATGCAAAGATTTTTAAGAAACTTTTCTTTATTATTTTAGAATAATTTCCTTAACCTAAACATAAATAACCTTTCTCTCAGTGCAAACTATTTAAGCTTAATCTTACCCTTTTTAATAATTTTTTCCTCCTCGGTCTCGGAAATATTTATTACAAATTGGTAATCTTTAACATCATGGATCTCTATCTTCTTTCTCACTAATTTACCATGATAATTGATCACTATAATATGAGAACCAGGAGGCAGATATAGATATGCGTTGCTATTTTCCTTCATAAAGGTAGATTGATTTTTCTTTCCTTCCAGGTATACTTCCGCACCTGTAGCTATCTTATCTCCATAATAGATCTTAAACTCTACATAAGCCTCATGGGGATTTAAATCAAAAACTATTTTTGTCTCTTCCCCTTTTTTTATTAAACACTTTTTTACTATCTGATAATTCCCTATCGCATCTCTAAATAATGCATCAGCTATATTCTTTTCGATTATTCCATATAAATATAAAAAATAGTGACCTGCCTTTATTCTCTTGAATTTAGCCTGTTTGGTGACTAAAGAACGTTCATATTTACTAACATATCTTGCCTTTCTTGTATATCTCATCCTTTTGTCAATTGATTTTAACAGAATCCGTTTTGTTTGAGTAAAATTTTTATCTCCTTTTTTGCTTAAAATTAAAGAAAATATAGCTTTCTGATCTGGATCTTGGATAATCCTTACAGATAAATCACCTTTGCCTATGATCAAGTTTCTTGTAAATACGAACCCTAAAATAAAAATAAGCAATAATAATAAACCAAAAAAAGGTTTGTTTAGTTGAAAAATCTCTTTTTTAGGGAAATCAACTATTATATTATTTCTCCATATTTTTTCTCTTTCATTATCAAATAGATATGCATCTATTTTTATCTTTGTAACTTTAGATAAACTTCTTACTGGATAAGAAGAAAAGAACATAATTCCATCAGCTGATAGAGACTGTGATAATTTTTTCATAAGATATGGGTTTTTTATATCAGAAAATTTAAGCCCTTTAAAATCTTTATAATTTAAAACTACGCCTAAGTTCTCTTTGGGGACTATATCAAATTTATCTGAAAGGATATAAGAAATCTTCTTTTTTACTAAATAAGGAGTAAATCTATAAGGCTTAATCCAAGAAGAGATTACAGAAAAGTTTAATTTTTGAATATCAACCCCTTCCTGAATCAAACCAATTTTATATTTATTATTTATTGGTTGTATGGGAAAAGATGCTATAAATCGCTCAAGAAATATATCTAATAAATTGGTTTTTAGATTTGGATCAAGTTGCTTTGCTATTGAAAGATTTTTTTCCGCCTCCTCTTTTAATCCTAATTTATTACTACAAATCCCTAAATTCCTATAAGCTTCAGCATAGTTTGGATCTATCTCTATAGCTTTTTTATATTGTATTGATGCTTCATCTATCTGATCTGTTTCAAGCAAAGCATCCCCAAAATCTTTTAAGACATGGGGGTCATAAGGAAAATCCTCTTGAGCTTTGTTATACTCATCTATACCCTCTTCATATTGCATGTTTTCAATATATGTTTTAGCTAACGCCATTCTTATATCTTTATTTAAAGGATTTGCCTTAGAAGCTCTTTTAAAGAATTTTAATGCTTTTACTAAATCAAACTCCTTTTTTGCTTTTTTCCCAAAATAAAAATTTGCTTTCTCATTATAATGATTAAGCTCAAGAGCTTTATAATAATATTTTTCTGCTAACTCCCAGCCTTTTTTAAATTCAAATATTTCTCCAAGATAACCGTAAGGTTTATCATTTTCTGGATTCAACATTATAGCTTTTTTAAAAAATTTGGCTGCCTTATCATAATCGCCTAACCTCATATAAAGCTTTCCACGCTCAACAAGAATAGAAGAATTATTAGGTTCAAGCATGGATGCTTTTTGAATAAATTTTTCACTATCATCTATCATGAGTTCATTTTTAGCTAAATTTCCTGCTTCTATATAAGATTTCGTAGCTTCCTTTTGGTTGCCACTTTTTTCATTTGCAACTGCAAGAAGAGCTATAATTTTATTATCGGATGGAAAGTTTTTTTGCATTTTTTTAAGTAAAGAAATCGCCTCATCTATCTTTCCTGTTTCTATTAATATTTTACTTAAAAGGATATTTGAATTATAATGGTTAGGATTTAAATATAATACCTTTGAAATAACATCTTTTGCTTCTTTGGGTTTTCCTCTTTGGTATAGGATCTGAGCTATATAAAAGAGTGAATCAGCATCATTTGGATCTTTAGCTAACACAGATCTAAATTTCTCTATTGCTTTTTCTTGTTTGCCAATCTTTTGATAAAGTTCTCCTATCTTTTTATCATTATTTCTATATCTATTTTCTGCTAATCTTACCGCCTTTTGAAAAAATTTCACTCCTAATAAAAATTGTGGCTCTCTTTTTGTAACTTTATAAAACATAGCTGATGCTTCTATATAATCGCCAGATGTATAGAAATTAACCCCTTTGGAAAATAATTCCATTGTTTGCAAATTTAAAGGAAAACTTTTTATTATATTATTTTTTATTGATGGTGAGATCGGATGGTTTAACATGGTGCCAATAGTTAATATAAATTTAAATCCAAGAGAGCTTATCTGCGATAAAGAGCCTTGAATCTCTTGAATCATTGAAACTTTTTTTGTTGAAAGATCAAAAAGTTTTACTTGAATATCTACCCAACCACGCTTTTCATAAAACTTGGGGATAAGAATAGCATTAGCTTTAAGTTTTTCTGCGATTTCTATTATATCCATTAGATATAAGCCATAAGAAGTTACTCTTTTATTGCTTCTCTTAATAGTATTAAAAATCTCATCTAATGATACAACATTTATTCTCGCAACATTATTAAGATCATCAATGATAATAGCAAAAAATCCTACAGGAAGGGAGAAATGTTTAACATTTGTAGAAAAAGGAGATATAAAACATTTTTGTAAGGCTATTTTTTCACTCCTTCCTAAAGAAGGAAAAGAAATAAAAAAAAGTATTATAAAAGAAAGAATTATAAAGAATTTTCCTCTCAAAGTACTCCCTATCAAATAATGGGGAAAAATATCACATTAAAACCTTTTTTATTATAAATTGCCTTTTGGTTTTTAATAAATTGATA
>JAFDIG010000013.1 GCA_019308145.1 Deltaproteobacteria bacterium
GAGCTTGCTGATGTGATTGGAGGTGTTGTTGGGGCATCACGTGCAGCAGTAGATGCAGGATGGCGACCTCAAAGCGATCAGGTAGGTCAATCTGGAAAGGTTGTTACACCTAATTTATATATTGCTTGTGGTATTTCAGGTGCGATCCAACATTTAGCTGGAATGGGCACTTCTAAAGTTATCGTAGCAATAAATAAAGATCCAGATGCACCTATCTTTAATAAAGCTGACTATGGTGTGGTAGCAGATCTATTCAAAGTAGTGCCTGCATTAACTAAAGAGTTCAAAAAGATTTTATCTAAATAGTCTTGTCTCGATTTCATGGGGGAAAAATTTCCCCCTTATTCGTACAGGAGGAAGAATAATGGAAATACCATCCAGAGAGATCTTTTGGAATGTTGGCCATGTAAGATTAATAGTTTACGCATTAGCCTTAATTCCTGCTTTGATTTTTCTCTATAATCTTGTTGATAGAATAAAACTCTGGAGAATAGGAGAAAAAGAAAAAAGAACCAATAAGGTTTTTAAAAGAATCAAAGATGTTATCTATTATGTTTTTGGACATAAAAAAGTCCTTGTTGATTTTATACCAGGATGGTCCCATTTTTTCCTTTTCTGGGGCTTTGTAGTCCTTTTCCTTGGAACAGCAACTATAGTTGTTCAAGAAGATTTTACAAAGCTCTTTTACAATATAACCTTTATAAAAGGAAATTTTTATCTTTTTTTCTCGTTTATGTTGGACCTTTTTGGTATCCTTGCATTAATTGGTGTTTCAATACTTCTTATAAGAAGATACATATTTAGACCTGCACGGCTCGATAATAAAGCTGAAGATGCTATTTCCCTTATTCTGATAATTGCGATTCTATGTACTGGATTTATAGTGGAAGCATTTCGTATTGGAGCAACAAAACCACCCTTTGAGAAATATTCTTTCATAGGTTATGCCCTCTCCTCTCTTACAGGGGGGTCAAGATTAGCTCATAAAACCTTTTGGTGGATCCATATGTCTCTTGCCTTTTCTTTTATATCTTATATTGCATATTCAAAACTCTTTCATATTATTACCTCACCTTTGAATATCTTTTTTAGAAATTATGCCCACAAAGGGGTTTTAAAACCAATACAAGATATGGAAGAGGCTGAAACATTTGGTGTCCATAAAATAGAAGAGTTTTCGTGGAAAGATCTTCTTGATTTAGATGCCTGTACAAGATGTGGGAGATGTCAGGATAACTGCCCTGCATGGCTAACAGAAAAACCTTTAAGCCCTAAAGAAGTAATCCAAGATATGAAGAATCACCTTCTTCAAAAAGCGCCTGTTATCAGTTCAAAGCCAGGGGTTGAAAAGAAACCAGGGGAGACTATTCCTGCCGAAGAAAATCCTTCTTTTCCAGCTCTTATAGGAGAAGTAATTTCAGAAGATGCAATTTGGTCATGTACCACTTGTGGTGCCTGTGAAGAGGCTTGTCCTGTTTTTATTGAACCTTTCCCAAAATTGATTGAATACAGAAGGTATTTAGCTCTAATGGAATCAAAATTTCCTAATGAAGTTCAACTCGCTTTTAAAAATATGGAAAACAACTCAAATCCATGGGGCATTGGAAGTTCAACAAGAGCTGATTGGGCAAAGGATCTTGGCCTAAAAATATTATCTGAAGATAGTGATGTAGAATATTTATATTATGTTGGATGTTCTGCCTCTTTTGATGATTTAAACAAAAAAGTTGCTACTGCCTTAGTAGAAATCTTTAATAAAGCTGGGCTTTCTTTTGGCATACTTGGTGTTGAAGAAGGTTGTTGTGGTGACTCAGCAAGAAGACTTGGCAATGAATATCTTTATTCAATAATGGCGGAATCTAATATAGAAACATTTAAAAAGTATGGAGTGAAAAAGATCATCACCTCATGTCCCCATGGATATCACACAATAAAAAATGAATATCCACAATTTGGTGGCAACTTTGAGGTATATCACCATACAGAAATTTTATTAAAACTGATAAAAGAGGGGAAGATCAAGTTCACAAAAGAGGTAAATAAAGTTATTGCATATCATGATTCTTGTTATCTGGGAAGACATAATGATATCTATGATGCTCCCAGAGAGATTTTAAAAGCTATTCCTGGAGTAAAACTAATCGAACTTAAAAGGAATAGAGAAAATTCCTTCTGCTGTGGTGCAGGAGGTGGCAGGATGTGGATGGAAGAAAATTTAGGAATAAGAATAAACCATGCTCGTGTTGATGAAATTGTGCAAGCAAATCCTAATATCGTTGCTACAGCTTGTCCATTTTGTCTTACTATGATAGTTGATGGTATTAAAGAAAAAGAGTTAGATAAGAAATTTAGTGCCGAAGATCTTGTTTTGCTTGTAAAAGAAGCACTTTAATATTTTGAATTAGGTTTTTACCCCCACATACCCCACAAGATTGTCTATTAAACAATGGAGGGTCGGGTGTAAAATCCGACCCTATGTCTTTCTTTATCATCAATTTTCAAAGAGCAATTATAAAATAGGCAATATAAAAAATCCTATTTTTCTTTTGTGGGCTAATTAGGTTCAGGCCGACGAAATTGATCTGCAAATAAACAACACAAACAGGCAAGATGCCTGTTCTACCAAGGATGGATGGATATGAGCTTTAAATGGTAGCCTGTGGTTATATATAGTAGCTTAAATTAACTTTTCAGGGTGAACTAATTAAAATAAAGTAAAAATATCAATACCAAACAATGCCATTGAATCGAAAGAAATTTTTTGAAATTATTGAAAAAAATAAAGGCTTTTTGAAAAATTTAGGTGTAATATCTATTGGTATCTTTGGTTATGTCGATAAGGAAGAAAACACCAAAAAAAGTGATTATGATATATATGATATATTGGTAAAATTCAAAAAAGAAAAGAGGTCTTTTAAGAAATTTATAACTTTATGCGACTTTTTAGAAAATATTTAGGTAATAATTTTGAAATTCTTACAGAAAAAAGCTTAACTCCTCATATCAGTCCTTACATATTAAAAGAGGTTGAATATGTCAAAATCACCTGTTGAATATTTTAGAGATATGGTAGAAGAAACAAAACTTATCTTAAGTGAGGCTAAAAATATTACAAAAGGAAATTTTTATAATAATTCTACTTTGACAATAAAGGAAGGACATCTTTTATTCCATCAATAACAAACTGAGCTGATGTAACAGCTAAGATTAATCCTAATATTCTGTTCATCAAATTAATTCCTGATTTTCCCATAATGCGAGAAAGAGTAACAGCATATTTAAGAGTAATATATGTTATTATTGCTGTAGCTGCAACAGCAATCACAACCAATATCTTAAAAAAAGGGGAACCTCCTTTCCCAGAAAAAACCAATACAGTTGTAATTGCTCCAGGACCACTTAAAATAGGAATTGCTAAAGGCATAAGCGAAACATCTGCTTTTTTCCCGCTCTCCTCTTCTTCTTCGGGAGTAGTTTTAACCCTTACAGGAGTTGCCTGAAGCATCTCAAGGGATATCATAAAAAGGATGATACCTCCCCCTATTTCAAAAGCAGGAATAGTAATGCCAAAAAATTTGAGGATATACTCACCAAAAAAGGTAAAAATGATAAGCACTATAAATGAATTGATTGATGCTTTCTTTGCTATCAAGTTTTTTTTCTTATAGTCATCTCCTTCAGTTATGGAGATAAATATTGGAATAGCCCCAATTGGATTTACTATAACAAATAAACTTACAAAACAATTAACAAAAAAGGTATAAGAAGACATAAAAGTTTTAAAGATTAAAATAAATCTTTCTATAGTTAGATAAAATAATCAAGTGCTTCTTCTCCTAAAATCATCTTTATTGCTTCTTTTATAGAGGAAACAATGTCATATCTATTCCCTTTCATTCTTTTTAGTGCATATCGTGCAATATTAATCCCATCTCTTACTGTATATCTTTCATCAGCCTTATGAGCCAATTGAAGAAAATTAACAACATAATCTAATATCTTATCATCAGCAAACGGAAGATTTTTTTTCAAGATAAGTTTCTCTTCATCAGCTTCTGGGAAATCAATCAATATTTGAGGTTGAAGCCTTGAATTTATATACTCTGGAAGTTCAAAGGTCGAAGCATCATCATTCATAGTGACAGATATCCTAAAATCCTTATCAGCCTTAATCTTAATTCCTGCTGCTACAGATTCAACATATCTGCGACTATCAAGAAGAGGTGCTAATGATGCCCAACTTTTCTCGCTCATCCTATTTGCTTCATCAATAATAGCAACTCCTCCCTTTATCATTGCGGTAACAATAGGACTAGCCATATACTTTATTTTACCTTCATCTGATATAACAGGAGTAATCAATAAATCCTCTGGTCTGGTATCTATTGTTGCCTGAAAAAGGTAAACCTCTCTACCTAATCTTTTAGCGGCTGCATAAGCCAAAGTAGTTTTCCCAACCCCTGGCTTTCCAATGAGCCTTGGATTTAAAGGAAGATCATCTTCATCTATAACTAACCAAGCTGATAGTACCTGATTAATCAATTCTTCCTGCCCAACCCAATTTAAAGGAAGTTCATCAGGATGTGCCAGATGTAGAGTCACTCTTTCTATATTTACTCTCTCCATTATTTATAACCCCTTTTTGCCTATTAAGTTCTTCTAATTTTTTTGCCACACTTGGAAACTCACTCATATCAGTATGAGGCAAAAATAGGGATGCAATAAATTCATCCATAAAATGTTTATTATTAGAAAGCTCAATGTTTGTCATCATACGAGCTATTCTTTCACCTTCCTTGAGAAGATCTTTAGAAAAAGATAAAAGCCTCGCACCTAAAAGGGAACCATTTCCAACAAAGAGAAATTTTTCTGGTGGCAACTCAGGCAGAAGCCCTATTGTTACAGCCTTTTCTAAATTCAGATACCGTCCAAATCCTCCTGCTATAAAAACCAGATCTAAATCTTGCATAGTTAAACCTACACTATTTAATAAAGTTCTACAGCCAGCATAAATAGCACCTTTTGTTCGGATCAGATTATCTAAATCTGCTTCTGTTATGGTTATATCCCTATCAATTTGTGTATCCTCTCTCCAAGCAATAACATATTCATATCCACCAATTTCTCCTTTCCTGATTCTATTTGTTGGTAAATCTCTATTAAATTTTCCATTTTGATCTATAATACCAGTTAACAAAAATTCAGCCATAGCATCTATTAAACCTGATCCGCATATTCCCTTTGGTTTCTGCTTGCCAATTGTCAGAAACATAGGCTCAAAGGTTGTTGGGTTTATGCTGATCTGTTCAATAGCCCCCTTTGTAGCCCGCATACCAAATTTAACTCCACCACCTTCAAAAGCAGGCCCTGCTGAACAAGAACAGGAAGCTAACCAATCTTTATTGCCAAGCACAATTTCACCATTAGTTCCAATATCTATATAAAGTGTCGTCTCTTCTCTTTGAAAAATACCAGAACCAAGCACACCAGAAACTATATCACCACCCATGTAACTTGCTACAAGTGGAAAGATATACATATGAACATGCTCACCCACATTAATACCTAAATGGATAGCCCTTACAGGAGGAATAAAATTAGCAGTTGGCACATAAGGAGCTTCTCTTATATATTTAGGATCAAGCCCTAAAAGTATTTGAGTCATGGTTGTATTGCCTGCAATAACTAAATGAGAGATCTTATCCCTATCAATCTTAGATATATTTAAAAGCTCATCAATAATACCATTTATAGTCTTTATTACCGCCTCTTGTAAGGTTTTTAACCCCCCTGGTTTCTGAGAAAATACAATTCTTGTGATAACATCCTCTCCATAAGATATCTGAGCATTATAATCAGAAGCCTCTGCCAACGTATACTCGTCTGGATCTTCAAACGTTTTCCCCGAGCAATTAAATATCTTGCAATCATAAAGATTTAACAATTGGCCAAAAATAGTTGTAGTGCCTATATCTAAAACAATGGAGTAATTTTTAGCAGTAACATCACCTTCCTCTAAATTAATCAATTTATATCCTTTTCTTGTAAGCACAAGGGTTGCTGTTACTTTCCAGTCAGCTTTTCTTATAAGATGAGCAAGTTTCTTTATTACACGAAAATCAGTTGATATTCCTTCAATCCCATACTTTTCTTTTAGCCCTCTGGTAACTCTTTCAAGATCACTAATATTATCATCTAATGTAGGAGGAGAAAGTTCAATATAACGTTTAAAAACAGTTGGATCTATTATCCATCCTTTTACAAGTTGCTGAATATCAAGCGCATGAAAAACATGAGCAGGTGCTTCCTTTGCTTTTCTTCTTAAAACAGATTTATCAACCTGAGACTCAATAGGAATCTCAACCTCAAGATCGCCCATGATCCTAGTTTGACAAGCTAATCTGTATCCTTCTTTGATATCATCAGCAGAAAGTTTTGGGCTTAAGCCTCCAATATAATCCCCGTTTAATATCTTAACCTTACACTTTCCGCAAGAACCATTGCCTCCGCAAGAGGCATTTATATGCACCCCTGCAACCATAGCTGCTCTTAAAAGGTTTTCACCTTTCCGATATATATCTATTTCAACCTCATTAGGAAAAAATTTCACTTTACAAAATTTTTTTGGCACTTAAAACCTCCTTTTTAATCTATCTTTTTTAAATATTAAATAACTATTCAGTGCTTAAAAATAGAGTAATTATGCTTTATCTAACTTGATTATCCTAAAAAATAAAAACAAAATCCATTCTTTTTTACAATTTTTAACCTTTTGAACCAATATTATTAATATTATTTCCTTATTTTACCTCAAGTTATAAACTTCAACTTTCCATCTTGCATGATGATTTCATCATCAACAATCACCTTACCACCTGACCTTAAATCCTTTATCATATCCCAATGAAGAGCTGAGATCACCTTTCCTCCTGTTTCTGGATAGCTTGAACCAAGGGCAAGATGAATAGTACCACCAATTTTTTCATCAAAAAGAATATTTTTTATAAACTTTTTTATGCCAAAATTTGTTCCAATCCCAAACTCCCCTATTCTTTTCGCCCCCTCATCTATTTCTAACATATTCCTCAAAAAATCTTCATTTTTTGATGCTTTAGCTTCAACAACCTTGCCATCTTTAAATTTAAGCCTTATATCTTCTATCTCTTTACCTTGAGTGCAAACTGGATATGAAAAACGAATAAAACCATTAACTGAATCTTCTTGAGGACCAGTAAATATTTCACCACTTGGCATGTTTCTGTGGCCATCACTATTTATAAAAACTCTATCTTTTATTGAAAAGGTAATATCAGTATCTTCACCAATGATTCTTACTCTTTCTTTTCCTTTTAGATAATCGATCAATCTTTGCTGTTCATCATGAAGCTTTTTCCAATAAGCAATTGGATCTTCTTTATTTACATAACAACCATTATAAACAAAATCCTCAAACTCATCAAGCGACATCTCTGCATCCTGTGCATATGCTAAAGTAGGGAAAAGGGTGAGCACCCACCTATCCTTTTGAAGAATAATCTTTTTTAATGGGTCTCTGCTCTTTGTTAATATTGCTATTTTAGAAGAATCAACATTACTTAAACTTTTGGTATTATCTGTGCTTAAGATATTGATAAACCCATCACTATTTTCAACCTCATATTTATCTATCGAAGAAAGGTATTTAAGTTGTTCCATGCTCGCTTCATCTAAAAAGATTTTTTCAAGAGAAGGTAAAGTTACTTTTGTGCGAGGAAAAGCACCCTTCTTAAGTACTTCCCTATAAACTTCCTGGATCAATTGAGCTGAAGCAACTGATCCTGTTATCAATATATTCTCATTAGGTTTAACATCCAAACAATAATTTACCAATAAAGATGCAAGTCGTTTAACCCTTATATCAAGCATACTATTTTCCTCTATTTTTAATAAAAAAATAAATTACTTTTTGTGAAACTTATTACTCTGAGATTTCAGGAAAAGGCTGTTTCTCTTCAAGGTTACTTTTCTTTGTCATTAATATAGCATACTCATAACCATCCACAAGTGCCAAAAATGAAGCCATATTGATATTCTCTGAAAAAGCATGGCAGCTCCATATAGATTCGCCATTGCTAAAATATATCTTTACTTCTACCTTTGCTTCGGCACCTGATGTTGAATCAAATATTCTGGAGATAAAATCCACAAGTTTTACCCTATTTAATTCTGGAAACATAGGAGTAAGAGCTTTCTTTAAAACCTTAGCAAGAGCGTCTACAGGGCCTACCCCGGTTGAAGCCTCATGCATCTCTTTCTTTTGAGCCTTCACCATAATAGTTGCTTCTGGCATAATTCCATTATCTATTAGCCTGTAAGTTCCTGTGATCTCAAATGGTGGAGTATATGAATCTAAAGAGCGTAAGAATTGAAGGGTTTGAGTTGCATCAATTACTTCTACTTCTACCATTTTAACACCCACATTGATTTATACATTTATCCCTTGTACAGCTCTTAATAAGGGCAATTGAATTGATCTCTTCAATAAAACCTTTTTCACATCTCACTTTTAGATTAACCATAGGAAATCCACCAAGGGTAAAAATAAGTTCAAATTTAACCACCTTTAGATAAACACAGGGGTCTTTAGGAATTGGGCATGCATCACAAGTTGCCTCTGTTACCTGATTTAACCCGTTTGTTGTGCTAACCAGACTGCATCTATCGCCTATACGAAATTTACATGGAACCATTTTTACCTCTTATATTTTTTTCTTTTATATTATTTTGAAAATCAAAAGATTGTCAAGAAAAAAGGTAACTCCATTTGAGTTAATTTATAAAATTTAAAACATTGTATTAAAAAAGCTAAAACTTGCCATTCTTTAATCTTATAAAAAATTGCTTTATTCTTCTATAATAAAAGATTTGTTAGTTTTAAAATAAATTTTTAAAAATTCAATTTTTAAATTATAGTTGAAAACAACAATCTTTCGTAGTAAATATCATAAAAATCAAACCTATATAAAAGGAGGCAAAATGAAACCTAAATATATTAAAACAACTTGTAGAGGTTGTCATGGTGGATGCGGAGTTATTGTAAAGGTAGAAAATAATAAGAAGGTATGAATTGAGTTCAGATTAGTTGGGAAGATTATTTCTATGAGAATTTTACTCCATATATGTTGCGCAAATTGTGCTATATATCCTGTTAAAGCATTAAGGGAAGCTGGATGGGATGTAATGGGATTTTTTTATAACCCCAATATACATCCTTACAAAGAATTTGAAAAAAGGATGAACACACTAAAGGAATATGCACCAACTGTGAATCTTCGTGTAATTTATGATGAAACATATCCTCTAAAAGAATTTTTGCAAAAGATTGCCTTCAGGGAGTCCAAGCGTTGTTTTTTTTGTTATCAAATGAGACTTTTGCGTTCTGCTAAAATGGCAAAAAAAAGCAAATTTGATGCTTTTACTACAACCTTACTCTTCAGTAAACATCAAAATCAAAAGCTTATAAAAGAGTTGGGTGAAGCAGCAGCAAAAGAAGTTGGAATTCCTTTTCATTTTCAGGACTTCTCTGTTGGTTGGGAAGAAGGTGGGCGTATCTCAAGAGAACTTGATTTATATAGACAGCAATATTGTGGATGTATATATAGTGAGATGGAAAGATTTTATAAACCAAGAAAAAAGGGAGGAAGAAGTTAAATTATGGAACCTTTTGGAAGTATGGGAAAAGTGCTTATCTTAATGGGTATTTTTCTTGTAATTGTTGGCATTTTTTTCATATTTGGAAGTAAAATACCTTTTATAGGGAAACTCCCTGGTGATATTGTATATAAAAAAGGAAATTTTACATTTTATTTCCCTATTGTAACCAGCATAGTGGTGAGTATACTTCTTACTTTAATATTAAATTTAATTTTTAGGAAGTAGCAACTTTTTTTACTACTTCATACATAAATCTTGATGCAAAGCCTAAATTTTCGACACTTACCCTTTCATTATTGCCGTGAATAAGAAGGGCTTCTTTTAAAGTTAACTTTAAAGGTTCAAAATCGTAACATGGGATTCCCTTCTCCCTAAAATAACGGCTATCAGTTGCTCCAACAGAAAGAAAAGGTGTAACAACAGCTCCTGGGTCCATTTTCTGCGCAATTTCATAGATTGCCTTATAGCCTTCACCATCAGCAGGTGAAATTATGCCTTTCGTTGACTGCATGCCTGCCTTAAACTCAATTGATTCATCATCAATGATTTCCTTTATAGTTTTTATCCAACGATCTCTATCAGTGCCTGGTATCAATCTACAATCTATCTCTGCACTAGCCTCAGATGGAATGACATTTACTTTAGTACCAGCAGACAAAACAGTTAATGAAATGGTATTCCTTAGCATAGCATTGTATACAAGATTTTTTGTAATTTTCTTTCTAAAGGAAACATCCTTTAAACCTTTTTCAATATCCATATAATTTGGTTTTTCCTCATCACTCATATTTTTCCCGATGTTAGCGAAAAATTCCTTTACAATAGGGATAATATTAAAAGGAGTCTCCCATGAAACAAGTCTATTAAGAGCTTTTACAAGCTTCACATTAGGATTATCACTGTGTGGCATTGATGCATGCCCCGAGGTCCCATAAGCCTTTAAGGTAAACTGAAAAACTTCTTTTTGAGCAAGAGAAATTTCATAATGGCTTATTTCGCCATTTTCTTTAACCACTATTCCTCCACCTTCATTAAAAACCATAGCAGCTTCAAGCAACGAAGGATCTTTATCCAACATCCACTTTGCCCCAAGCTCTCCCCCTGTTTCCTCCCCTGCAGTAGCTAAAAAGATGATATCCCTTTTTAAAGATATATTTGTTCGTTTTAAGATAAGCATTGCCATAAGTTCAGCAATAGCCATACTTTTCATATCTATTGTGCCTCTTCCATATATATAACCATCTATAATCTTACCTTCAAAAGGATCAACATCCCATTTTTCTCTCTCTACTGGCACAACATCGATATGATTAAGAAGAATAATAGGTGGAGATGAGCCATCCCCTTTAAGAATAGCCTTTAGATTTCCTCTTTTTGGAGCAGATTCAAATATCTTAGCTTCTATATCCTCTTTATCAAAGAATGATTTTAGATATCTTGCACCCTCAATCTCATTTCCTGGAGGATTTGATGTATTTATCCTAATGTATCCTACTAATTTCTCTATCGCCTCATCTCTTATTTTTTCCCAATTGATATTTTCCATATTTGTTACTCCTTTACAAATAGTTCAACGATCTCAAATTTATTGACATCAACTATCCCTTTATCAGTAATTTTAAGTTCTGGGATTACAGGCAATGCAATAAATGACATTGCCATAAAAGGATCAGGTAAAGAACAACCCATTTCACGAACAGCTTTATGTAAGGATTTTAATTGATCTTTTAGAGTCTCAACTGGTTTATCAGACATTAGCCCTGCAATTGGAAGAGGTAAAACATCAATTACTGCTCCATCTTCTATTGCTACTAAACCTCCACCTTGGGATGCAAGCTCCATTGCTGCATAAAACATATCCATATCATTTGTTCCAATAATGACAATATTGTGAGAATCATGAGCAACTGAAGAAGCTATTGCACCTTTTTTTAAGCCAAAGCCTTTAACAAAACCTAAACCTATGTTTCCTGTCTCTTTGTGTCGCTCTATCACAGCCACTTTTAAAATATCTTTATCTAAATCAGGAAGAGCTACATCGCCTTCTATTTTTATTGGCAATATTTTTTGTTTGGTGATAATCTGACCTGGGATCACCTCTATTACTCTTGCTTTTTCAGACTTAGCAGGAATTCTAAACTGATCAGGAGTTACAGTACCCATAAATACACTATTCTCCGGTATTTCGCCTTTAAAAGGTTTTACTGATTTTAATAAAATCCCATTTTCTGCTACTTTTTCCCCATCTTTTATAACCATAGTAGGAGTAAAATTTTCCAGATCTGATAAAATCACCATATCTGCTCTATATCCTGGGGCAACAGCTCCTAAATCATACAGTCTAAAATATGTAGCAGGATTGATTGTAACCATCTTGAGAGCTGTTATAACATCTAATCCTTCTTTTATTAATAACGAAATATGGTAATCTAAATGCCCTTTTTCTACTATATCTTCTGGATGTAAGTCATCGCTAACAACCATAATCCTCCAATTATTTTCTTTTGTTATAACCGGGAAAAGGGTTTTTAGATTTTTAGCAGTAGATCCCTCCCTTATCATCAAGAACATACCTTTGTCTAATTTCTCCTGTGCTTCTTCTAAGGAAATAGTCTCATGATCAGAACGAATCCCAGCTCCTATATAAGCTGATAATTCTTTACCTCTTAACATAGGAGCATGCCCATCAATCACTTTTCCATTTGCTGCCTTTAATTTAGCCATCACTTCTTTGTCCCTATATATAACGCCAGGGAAATTCATCATCTCTGCTAATCCAATCGCCCATTCCTCTTTTAGCAAAATTTCGATTGTTTTATGATCAAGAACTGCCCCAGAAGTCTCCATAGATGTAGCAGGAACGCAAGAAGGGATCATTATAAAAAGATTTAAAGGTACTATTTTAGCTGATTCAACCATATATTTTATTCCGTCAATACCTAAAACATTAGCAATTTCATGAGGATCAGCTATAACCGTAGTTGTTCCCCTTGGAACAACAGATAAAGCAAACCTCTCCGGTGTTACCATAGAACTTTCTATATGTATATGGCCTTCAATAAAACCAGGAGCAATATATTTTCCTTTTAAGTCGATAACTTCTTTGGATTTATAATCCCCAAACCCCACAACATACCCTTTATAAATTGCAACATCAACCTGAACTATTCTTGACGATAGCACATTTATCAACTTCCCATTTTTAAGGAGCAAATCGACCGGAACCTCTCCTATAGCTGCTTGAACAAACTCTTCTTTAATCATACCTTCTCCTTCGTTTTATAAGAAATTACTAAAAATTGGAAAGAAATCTTAAAGTTTTTCAACTCTATTCTTAATGATTTTTAAAATTATATCCTTTTTTATCAGATATTTTCTATTATTTCAATAAGAAGAGGAAATAAATCCTGGGGTTTTAAGCATATTTTTCTCCTTTTTATTAAAAAAAGGCTTTTTATATAGGTGCCACTTTCCTCCCTGAGATACCAAAATAGCTTTAGAATTTTTAATTTCATCAGGAACTTTGCCACGAATAAGGAAATAATCGAAATATTTAGCATGTTTTTTCCATCTAAAAGATTTAGGAGCTGCTTCAAATTTAGATCCTAACTTATCTAATAAAGGATTTTTCCATGTTATCCCTGTTCCAACAAACATTCTTGAGGTAGTACCTCCATTGAATAAAATATTATATGCTCCAAAGTGAAGATAAGGAAGCTTTGCGAAAACCTTGCTTTGTGGTTTAAAGATCAAGGTACATAAACGTTTCCCTTTTGGAATTTTATGGATGATCTCCTTAAATGGGGAAAGCTCTTTCTGAAAATCTTGCAATCCTTTAAAATATAAAACCCCATTTGCTATGGATATAATTGAAATTATAATAACTGCTATATTAAAAATCCTCTTCTTTATTCCTTCAGGCCATAATATAAGGGTTATTAGTGCAGGCAATACCAATCTTGGATATATCCAATAAATTCTGTTTATATGTACAGGAAACAAAAGAAAATAAAAAATTAATAAAAAAAAGGTTGTTACTATTAATCTAATAGAGAGTTTTAGATTTTGGGAATTGGAGAAATAGATTATTATAAGTAAGATAAACAGGAAAAAAATAAAAAGGATATCTCCTATTTCAGTATAACGAAAAACTATGAATAGATTTTGTGGTATAGAGCTTAATTTTATAATTAAAGGATTCTGAACTAAATGTAATTTTTTTAAAAAAACATTAGAATAATATGCTTTCCCATAAAAGAAATTAGAGATACCCCATATAAGAAGTAATATTATTGATGGAATCAAAATCCTTAATCTTTTAAGATTATAAAGAGGTTTTGAACCTGTTATAAGCCAGAAAAAAAGAAAAAAAACCCATATAAAAAAAACCAAAGCATGGGTTAAAAATATCAAGATAGAAAGAAAAGATAGTATCAATTCCCAATGAAAAGACCACTTTCGTTCTGCGTAGCAAAAAAGTCCCATTGCTATAAGCCATAAGCTTATCCCTTCACAATAAGTCAAAAATCCCCATAAAAGCATAGGGTTTATAATTACAATAAAAGCGGTTAGTGACAGCCAACTATTTTTCCCTAAACTTCTAAGCCATAGAGCTAAACCTAATGGTAAAAGGATAAAATAAAATGATATATAGATTTTTGTTGCAACAATATAACCAGTAAACTGAGCAAGTACGCCAGTAATAAACCTAAAAAAAGAAAAAAAATTGATCCATCCATATCGTGTAAAGTTTTCCTGAAAAAAGGTGTTACTATTATATTCCCATGCTATCTTGCTTAAAGCAGCATGAAGTGGAAAATCTTGAAAAGGGGGGAAATAAAATAAAAAGGTTGGAAAAATAAAAAGAGCTGAACCAATTGCTATAGTAATGAAGAGAAGTTTTCCACCTTTTACAGGATGATACCAGGAAGAAAAAGCAAAATCATTAAAAAGATTGACCTCATTATTCATAATATTGAAGAATTAAAAAACTGATGCTGATTTGATTTTTTTACTTATAAATATTTTTCAAGGCAATAGATAAATTTCTTCTCAACGTTTCAAGTTGGTTCATCTCTATATAACTCGGAGTAGTAAATGGAAGATGTTTTTTCAGAATTATATAACCAAAATATTTACCTGAAGAAGAAAGAGGCAACTTTAATATCATAAAACGACCATTGTTTGTCATACTGTCATTATAATTTGCATTATGAAATGAAAATATTTTTTCTTTAGATTTTTCTTCAGTAATTATGATTTGCATTAAATTTACATTTAAAACTTTACTTATTTCTTCTAAAGAACCGAACAATAATCCTTTATCAGTAATGTGAGCAAGATTACCAATAAGGTAATCAAGATCCTTTTTATTCTTTTTCATTATATATTTTAATTTATTTTGAATAATACTTATATTGATATACTCAAATTTGTTTGCAACTATAAAAATAAATGCTCCAAATATACCAAGAAAAAAAGCTACAAAATAACTGTTTGCAAAAACTAATATAACAGCAATAAAACAGAAAAAAATCGTTGTAATATAAAGAATTATTACAGATGCTTTATGACTAAAACCCATCCTCAATAACCTGTGATGGATATGATCTTTATCAGCCTTTGATATAGGTACGTTACTAAGTAATCTTCTAAATGTTGAAATACCTACTTCCATTATAGGATGACCTAATGCAACTAATGGGACAAAAATTCCAGCAGCAGCCGAAGCTTTTAAGCTGCTATGAATAGAGATTGCTGCAATAATAAATCCTATTAACATGGAACCGCTATCACCTAAAAATATGGATGCAGGATAAAAATTATATCTCAAAAAAGCAAAAAGAGAGCCAACCATTGATGTAATCAAAAAAAGAGGAAGCAGATCTTCTCCATTAAAAGCAAAGATAGCCATGATTATAGAAGAAAAAATGCCAATTCCTGCTGCTAAACCATCTAATCCATCTATAATATTAAAAGCATTTATTATGGCAGCAACCCAAAAAAGAGTAGCGGGAAAGGAAAGCCACTTTAAAGAAATAACCCCACCAAAAGGGTTACGTAACATCTCAAATCCTATTCCATAACGAAATAAGATAGTACCAGACAAAAGCTGTCCTAAAAATTTTATCAAAGGATTAATCTTATATAAGTCATCTAAAAGCCCTATAACAAATATTGTAATAATTCCAAACAGTATTCCCTTTAATGCATTTTGATCTATATCAAATTGACTTAAAAGGAGTGATAAAATAAGGAGCAAAATTGGTAAAAAAATAGAAATTCCTCCAAGACGAGGAATAGGATGAGCATGAATCTTCCTCTGATTAGGTTGATCTAATGCTTTAATATAATAAGAAAATGTTATAATGCGAGGAACTATTAGATAAGTAAATAAAGCAGAACTGATAAAAATAAGTAAAAGAAAAGAATAAACCATTTATTTAACTCATATCTTAATTAATTTTTTAAATATATAGCATAGTTAATTAAAAAAGTCAAACTAATATTTTAACTATATATATATAAATATCAGAATTTTAAAGATTTTTATTTTTCAAATCAGATGCATTAAAAAATAAAATCAAACTAATTAAATTTAGAGGTTATAAATTTGGTTTAGAGAAGCAAAAATTTCTTTTTTCTCAAGGTACAAAAGATTTTTTAGGTAATGTAAAATATTTTGTGTCAAAAAAAGCTTTAATAAAAAAAGAAAGGGGTGTACACCTAAAGAAAAAAGATAAGGAGGTACACCCCATGAAACAAAATTTTTATAACATTAGTATAGACCAAGCGATGAAAGAAGTAAAGGAAAATAAATGGGAAGGAGATTACAGGTTTTATGCGAATAAAGCGGTC